>JAFTZI010000001.1 GCA_017461055.1 Clostridia bacterium
AACGGGTCGCCGAGGACTTGCCCATACACACAAAAGTGTGATGCCATACATTCCTTGAATGATTCCATACGTTCTAAGAACGATTCCATTCACACCAAGGTGTGATTCCATACACGCAATTTTGCGTGATTGATTAACGGGTCGTCGAGGACGTCGACCCCTACAAGTTAGGCTTCACGTACACCGTAGGGCGGTGGCTTGCTGCCGCCGAAATAACAAGGTACTACAGGTTTCACACATCAATCAAGCCTTGCCCCAAGCCAAAGCAGATTTTTCGGCAAGCCTCAGAATGACAGTATAATTTTGATTGTACGCACTTCATTTTGTCATCCTGAGCGTAGCGAATGGATCTTTAAACGAAAACGTACAATTTAAGTTGAAACAAGGTAGGGGCGACCATCGGCTGATGTTCTTAGCGGAGAATTTGATAATTTTACTCAGTGCGAGCATCGCATTTGACCGGTCAAATACAAATTGGGCTAAGCCCAAACCCTTATTACAAGCAGAAAGAGAGAACAATCGGTCGGTAGCCGAAATGTCCTCTCTTTTTGTTCGTGTATTATAGTTAAATGATAGGTATTCTCTTTTAACCCGATGCCAATTAACCTTTATTTTTCAACATAATTGCTTCTACGTGACGAACGGCTTTCTCGACGGAAAAACCGTCATTGACGACATAACTGGTAGCACGGTCACCCAATTGTTGTGCCTCCGCTTCGGTAAAAGAATCGTCGATTTCACAAGTCACACAGTAAGTGCCTTCCGGAAAGGGTTTTGTTCGACAGATAAGCGAGCAGGAATCGTATCCCACTCTACTGTAATCCTGAAAAGTACTACCGCCATCAGCAAAATATAGCTTCATATAGATTTTCTCCTATTATGTTCTATGTTTAAAGTGCGTTGACATTTTCTCCGTTAAGAGTATCACGCTATTGGTCGTCCGTTTATAAAATCTCTTTACAACGACCCTTAACAATCCCTATTAAGCCTTTCTCCGAGAGAAAGGGGGACCGCTTGCGGTGGAAAGAGCCTGCGCAACTAACCAAAAATGTGTGTACCAATTTTGTAAATGCCTACCTTTAGTAAACGCATTCTCCCTCAGTCACCTTTGGCAACAGCTCCCTCCCAGAAGGAGCCTAAAGATACGCATTTGTAACCTATCACCTTTGCTTTAGCAAAGATTTCACCGTGATAACGATTTCATTTGCGTTAGCAAATTTCACCAAGCCAAAGGCTTGATTTCATTGCAAGCTGACGTTAGTCTGCTTGCTTATTCTTCTGCAAAGCTTCCCTTACCGACACCGCAAAGGTCGCAAATAAAATCATCGGGAAGGTCCTCAAATTTTGTGCCGGGAGCTATTCCCTTTTCGGGCAAGCCAAGCTCCTCGTCGTAAATCCAACCGCAAACCTCACATACGTACTTTTTCATAATATAATCCTCTCTTTCTTACAGAGAGAGCAAGACCCGGTTGAACCACGCCAAAAGCGTTTATTTTCAGCGATTTTGACCGAGTCTATCTCTCTAAATTAAACTATTTTCTCAAAATCAGCAAATCCGTGCTTACAAAGCGGGCAAACAATGCTTTCGTCAAGCTCCTCGCCCTCGTAAATGTAACCGCAAATTTTGCATACATAGCCACTCTTGCCCGCAGTTTCGGGCTTTGGCTTCACGTTTTCCATATAGTAGGAATAGGTCATTGTTTCCTTGTCGGATAAAACCCTTGCCTCTGTTACGGAGCAAATAAATAAACCGTGTGTATCAAGGTCAACATAGCTTTCCACCTTTAAGGACATAAAGGAATTAATAAACCTTGGTAGGAAAATAAGACCGTTATCGGAGCGAAGCGGCTCACAGCCTTCAAACTTATTAACATTACGTCCGCTTCTGAAGCCAAAGGACTCAAAAACCTTAAAGGGCGCGTCTGTTGTCAAGCAGTTAATGTTCATTTTTCCTGTCTGCTTAATAACGTGGTGGGAGTAATTTTCCTTATTTATAGCTACTGCTACTCTGTTAGGTGTATTTGTTACCTGTGTTACGGTGTTAACAATTAAACCGTTGTCCTTTTTACCGTCGTTTGATGTTACAACATAAAGACCGTAGCCAATGTTAAAAAGTGCGCTTAAATCGTTCTTGTTTGCGGTTTCGCTTTGCTGAGCCAAATATTCTCTGCAAAGCTCGGAGCTTAATGCTTCAAGCTGCGCTCCGCTTTCCTCATTCAAGGCAGACATAATTTTAACTGTTGTGTCGGTAAATGTAATGTTTTTGCTCTTTTCAAGCATACCTTTCATAACCTTTGCAGCCATAGGCGCCCAGCTACCGTTTTCAATAAGAGCAACTGTTCTGTTTTGGTAGCTTCTTTCGGTTAAGTGGTTAATAAATTCACGCATAAATGGGAAAATTTCCGCATTATAGGTAGTGGTAGCTAAAACAAGCTTATTGTAACGAAAGGCATCCTCTACTGCCTCTGCCATATCTGTTCTTGCAAGGTCGTGCATAACAACCTTAGGACAGCCCTTGGCGCGTAGCTTTTCCTCAAGCTGAATAACTGCGCGCTTTGTGTTTCCGTAAACAGATGTGTATGCAATAACAACGCCCTCGTCCTCGGGCTGATAGCTTGACCAAATGTTGTATAAATTTAAGTAATAGCCAAGATTTTCCTTTAAAACAGGGCCGTGCAACGGACAAATAACTTCTATATCTAATCCGCTTGCCTTCTTTAAAAGATTTTGCACCTGCACACCGTACTTGCCAACAATTCCAATGTAGTAACGTCTTGCATCGCAAGCCCAATCCTCATCTACGTCAAGCGCGCCGAATTTTCCAAATCCGTCGGCTGAAAACAGCGCCTTTTCATAAGAATCATATGTTACAATTACCTCAGGCCAATGCACCATAGGAGCAGTTACAAATGTAAGAGTGTGCTTACCTAAATTAAGTGTGTCACCCTCGCCAACAACAATCTGCTTTTCTGTAAAATCAGTGCCGAAGAATTGCTTCATCATTACAAATGCTTTAGCAGAGGAAACAATTTTTGCATTTGGGTATGCCCTTACAAAATTTGCAATATTGGCGGAGTGATCAGGCTCCATATGCTGAATAATCAAATAATCGGGAGAGGCACCGTTCAAAACGGACTGTAAATTATCAAGCCACTCGTGTGTAAAGGACGCATCCACCGTGTCCATTACAGCAATTTTTTCATCAATAATAGCATAAGAATTGTATGCCATTCCGTTTGGCACATCATACTGACCCTCAAATAAATCAATTCTGTGGTCGTTAACGCCAATGTAATAAATATCTTTTCCAATTTTCATAATATCACCTCGATTTGTTTCATTATAGCACAAAAATAATAAAAAGTATACGTAGTTAGAGTAAAATTTATTAAAAAAACACAGAGTGTCATTTTTGGACACTCTGTGGCTGTTTTTTTAATTTGGCTCTGTCACCTCACCTGACTGATTTTTAGCGGCAAACTACTGCGAAATACTTCGTGTTATTGCTCAGTTACAGACACTAAAGAGTATGCGCCTTCGCAAAACACTTGTCTTTCTTGTATTTTCCTCGCTAAATCAC
>JAFTZI010000028.1 GCA_017461055.1 Clostridia bacterium
AAAAAGTCGGCGATATGCGGGGTGAAGTCAGTCCACGTATGTGTATAGCCCTCGCCAACGAAGATGTCCTTTGCCAAAGGGCGCTGATTACCGTAGGTATTGACGGAAATAAGCTTATCTCCTACCTTAAGTCCGTATTTTTCCTTGTATGCAGGGGCAAATTGCAAAATTAGGACTGCGTCCATATCCTCGGAATAAACAGAAATTAAAAGAGGGCTTGTGCACATAACAACAGCAGGCTCAACAGAGCCGAAATTCAGACACTCCGCCTCGATTTTTGCAAATTTTTTAAGTCTTATGCGATTTTTAAGGCTGAGTCCGTAAATCTTGCCCATGTCACGCCACTTTGCCTTTGAAAGACTCACACCGCCCTCAAGCTCGGCTTGTGTATTTTTATCAATAAATCTTTTTCTCATTTTTGTCTTTCTTTATATTCCTTTAGGATTTCGCCGGAAACCCAATCGTTTGTTTTGCCAAGATAGTGTATCAAATCCCAACGGAAAATGTTGCAATCCCAGGTGTTTTCGTCGTAGAACGGGCAGGCTCTTACATCAAACACGCTTGTGTTAGGCAGCTCATTTGCCAGCTCGTAGAACAGACCGTTTATGTAGTTCATGCTGTCAAGACACTTGCCGCTTGGATCAGCATTTTTCATAACCTGTACAAAGGGCATTCTGTGTAGCACAATTGGCGCGTCGCATCCAAGTGTTTCTCTTAAACCGTTAAAGATGGTTAAGTAGTCCTTCTTTAGTCTGCCCTCCAAATTAGAGGTGTGCTGCCAGGTTTCCTGCTCGCCGCCACGCCAATGTATGCCAACATAATCGGGCTCAAGCTCATTTTCCTCAAAGTGCTTTTTCATTAATCCAAGAACATGAATGGCAAGTGGGTACATAGAAACGTCGCAATCTCCTAATTTGCCCGGAATCAGCTTTTTCTGTCTGTGTGGACTCCACATACCGTAAACTCCCTGTGAGCCAATGGCAATATGGATTATGTATAGGTCGGGCAGGTCTGCTCCGTTATCAATATCGTTCTGCCAACGCCTTGCAAGGCAGTTTGCAACGGAATATGTGTTGTCCTGATTTTCCGCCAAATTCATTCCATAGCTTGTATAGCCTGTAAACTTTAGCTTTTCCGTGTCAAAGGACTGGTTAGGCTCACGGTTCAAGCCGAACACGTTTTTAAGCGGCTCCTTGATTATGTCCTTTTCTTCCATTGGCATTGCGTGGCCAACCGCGTTTGATTGACCGAACAGCATAAATACAGCAACCTTTTTCATTACTCAATTACCTCATATTCTAACATTTCGTATTTTAATTTTGTTCCGATGTCTACGCCATCGGGCAGTAAAAACATAGCAATAAATATTTCCTCGCCTGTTTCCCACTCCTTAATGTAGGCGTATTCTCCTTCAATTTTAACCACTGTATAATATCTTGTTTCCATAATTATCTCCTTTTTTATAATTTTAGCATATTATTATGCCATAATCAATAAAAATTTCAAAAAAACAGCACCCTGTGTCGTTTTTTTGACACAGGGTGGGTTGTTTTATTTAATATATGTCTCAAGCTTTTGTATTGTAAACATCTTGTCTGTCATTATATTCAAGCGAGATATCGCATCGTTAATTCCCGCAATCAGGTTGGGGTCGAGGGTGTCCTTCAAAAGCTCCGATTTAATTGTGTTAATTACGGTAATTGCTTGCTTTCTGGTAATTCTTGGGTCTATGGCATAAATTCTTTGCACATAAATTCTGCCAACTGCCGTTACATAATCACCGATGTTTTCCTTTATGTTGGTAACAAAGCCCTTTGTAAAGGAATCTATTTTATCGTTTAAATATTTTTCAGGGTCGTCACCACTTCTCTTTACCTCATCCAAAAGCCAGGAAAGGCTGTTTAAATATTTACCGAACTGAACCGCGAAGTATGAAATTTCAATACGGACTCTGTCAATGTCCTTTATTCCTGTTATGTAATTGATAAGCTTATTGTCCTGACAGGAAAAGGATGATGATTTAACAAGCTGTGATATGAGTAAATTCACCATTTCCTTGGCGCAGTCGCTCTCTTTATCTATCATTTTGTCTAACAGGTAATCATAAAGCGCGCCTCGGTCGCTGAAATAAATATCTCCGTCCTCATCCTGCGCCCAATCTAAAACCAAGGGCTTGTCACAATCGGGAAACATTACTCTCATTTCAGGCTCAAAGGTCTTTTCTTCCTCGTTATAGCTGTTCAAGGTTCTTATATAATTTAAAATCCTTTGGCGTATTTCCTCCTCACTCTCCTCGTCCTCGTCATCATCAAAGAGTGATGCCCGTCTTCTTGCTCTGCGAAACCGTTCACTCAAAGCGCCCGGCCCCTTTTTGCTCTCCGCCGTTTCAAGCATTTTCCACTCCGATGATTTAATTGACTCAAGGCTGATGGGCTTATCTCCCTCTGAATCGGCTTCTGCCTTTTTGCCCTCGGTCAAGCCCTCGTTTTGCTTTTTTATGGTAAAGTCCCTTAGCTGACCGATATCGCAAATAAGCTCGTATTCGCTTTGGCTGATGCGCCTTGCCAAGCCATTTTGGCAAAGAGTGTCTGCCACGCTCTTTATATCATCATCTATACACTCTACCTCTCCGTCTATGCTGTCTACATTAATATATGAAATGCCTCTGTTTAATCTTCTTGATATAGCACCATATACTTCTCCGAATTTCATAGGCGCACCTCCCTTAATTATTTGTTAAAATTGCTTCTATTTCTTCCTTGCAAAGACTGTTTTTTGAAGCTAACTCATTTGCCAGGCTGTGAAGCTTATCTATTCTTTCCTTGATAATCTCCATTGTTTTTTGATATTGCTCCTTCAGGATTTCCCTTACCTTGCCAATTACAAGGTCGGATTCTCTGTTATCAAGGACCATTAAAAAATCGTCCGTCATTCCGTAATCGCAAACTATTGCCTTTGCTGTTCTTGTGGCATTTTTAAGGTCTGACGAAGCGCCTGTATTAATACCGCCCTCGCCATACTCCAAAATCTCTGCACATCTTCCGCCCAAGGACATACAAATCCTGTTAAGAAGCTCGCTCTTGGTATATGTGCTCTTGTCCTCTTCTCCGTGATATACGTATCCACCGTAATTGCTTCTGCCTACTATGGTTGCGTGAACAACAGGAATATTCAAGGCATAGCCTACCAATGCGTGTCCTGCCTCGTGTATAGCGGTTTTTCTCAAGCTTTCCTCGCTTTGAGCCTTTTTGTCACCGTCATTAAAGGAATCAAGCTCCTCGGTTAAGTACTTATCGTCGATACCCACATTGCCTGTTTCGTCCTCGTATTTTCTAAGCGCATTCTGAAGGACTAAGTTCAGGTCAGCCAAGCTCCAGCCAATAGTTCTTCTTGCAATTTGTGTAATTGCTTCCTTAGTAACTAATGAGCCCTTTATTTTTCCAAGAGATTTTTCAAGAAATTCCTCTCTTTGCTCATTCTTTGGAAGCTCTACGTAAATTCGCTTATCAAATCTACGCAAAAATGCCTCGTCAAGCTTGGTTTCGTTCTTTGTTGTTTTAAAGTTAGTTGCGCAAATTACAAACACAGGGGCGCTTGAATTGTCACAAAAGCCATCCATTTCGGAAAGGAACGCATTGGTTAAATCCTTGGTATGATTTCTTCCCGCATCCTCACCCTGACGGGACATTGCAATTGTGTCAATTTCATCAATAAACAAGACACAGGGCGCGTATTTTCTTGCAAGAGCGAACATATCTCTTATTGCCTTTGCACCGTCGCCTATCCACTTGATTAAAAACTCTGTTGCATTCTTTTGTATAAACGGAAGCTTTGTTTCGTTGGCAAATGCCTTGGCAAGAGTTGTTTTACCGCAGCCCGGCTCGCCCTCAAGCAAAATGCCTCTTGGTATTCTTATTCCGTCCTTTATGTATTTTTTGTAATTAGCTACATATCTTGATGCTCTTTTAAGCTCCGCCTTGGCGCTATCAGCTCCTATTACGTCATCATACTTTACATTGGGCACATCTCTTGACGATACAAACTCTGTCATTTCCGATGCCGATATTGCTGTTTCTATTCTAAGGTTATGAACGCTGACTGTGGCGCGCTTGCTTTGATGATTGTAGCTATAATCAATATCGTAATTGATTATCTTGCTTACACGAAACAGCTCCTTGGCCATATAGTTTAAATCCAAGCCGTCGGTGATTTTTCCTATAAAGCCAATTAAGTCAAGCTCCGATATTTTGGGCGAATAGCATTCAGACGCTCCGTTTTCTACATAGTAATAAAAGAATGAACGGCCTACACTACTTGTATTATATACATAGGTAGGGATTGAGTCAGGTCCTGTGCAATAATCAAATATATCTCTGCCTGTGCCGCTTCCTCTTTTGGAAACGTCAACAAAGGCGGCGGTTATATCCATTTTGCAGATTTCGTTAACCTCAAAGCCATCCTTTACAAATACAAACTCAACCTTGTCGCTTTCGTAAGCGGTAAAGTATTTTTCGTCTGCCTCGTCGCAATAAACAAGTATTCTTGATTTATTATCGTTGAATAAAAGCTTTTTAACCTCGCTGCTTGCATCATCATAGGAAATGTCAAGGCAAAGCTCGTTAAACATTTGACCCTCTGATGTGTCCATTGTTGTTTCAACGCCGCAGCTCATGCTCTTATGGAATATCTCCTGACCTGCTGAAAGAAGCGTGCGTATATCTGCGCTTTCACCTTGATTTAATATCAGAAGCGTTGCAAGCTTGGCAATATCAATTTTTACGTCTATTCCGTACAGGGCTTTATAATGGTTTATTTGCTTTTGAATATCGTTTGACAGTATCTTATGAATAACCTCGGGACGAAGCTTGTTAAACATTATAACCTTGCCCGAGTTAAATCTTGAAACAAGAGCATCTGTAAAGCAGGGCGCCTTTGTTTGCGGATTGATTTCGGTTTTTAATGCTTTTGTAATTACGGACTGACTGACATTGGAAAATATATATTTTCCTACGCTTCCGTCGTATATGTCCTTACCAACGTTTGTTGTAACTATGATTATAACGTCTCTCAGGTTTATGGGCTTGCCTGTAAACTTGTCCTCGATTTCGCCTCTTTCGTAAACCTGAAGAATGGCATTCAGCACGTTTACGTGCGCCTTTTCGCACTCGTCTAAAAGGATTACGCAGTTTGGATTGTTACGTACAAAGCCTGTAAGCACGCCCTCGCAGGCTGCCTTATATGACGGATGAATACCGAAAAGCTCAAAAACGCTGCTTTCCTTATCGTTTTTTGTGCTCATATCTATACGCAAAAACGGTACTTCCAAGCATTTTGCTATTCTTTCTGCCAAAATTGTTTTACCAACAGCCGGCGCGCCTGCAAAAACAAGGCTTCCGCCTAAGCCCTTTTCGTGAGCACGGTGTCTTATGCCAAAAAAGTATTCCTTAACGCATTGGCAGGCATATTCCTGTCCCTCTATTCCTTCAAGCATGCTTTCAAGCCTTTTAAGGCTTTTAGCATCATAGCCAAGCTTTACGTTTGTGTATTGGCTTTTGTTTTTATCAAATTGGCTCTTATAAACCATTGATGCCTTAACTACATTTTCACCCATTTCGACACCTCCTTAGTTACTTTTGTTTAAAGACGAATAATACATATTAAATATTTCTGTACAGATGTCCTCATTTTCCACAAAGCGTAGGCTTTCCTCGCTCACCTTGAAAACCAAGCCAACGTTACTGTCAAGTCCCTTTACCTCGTTTATAGGAGCTAATATACAATATACCTCCTCACCGTAAACCGTAACAAATACCTGACTGAATTTTACACGCTCTTTCCTTTCGTTAACCATCTCAATAGCCTGCATGTTATTCTCGTCAAATAAAATTGCCATTAAGCTTTCCTTACCAAACTCTAACATCTTTTTAGCTCCTCCTATCTTTTTTCTTCACAATTATTTATATAGGCAATGAAATGGGATTGTTAACAAAAATAATAAAAAAAGAGCAAGAACAAGGTTTAACCTTTATTCTTGCTCATCCTTTATGTAAGGATTTATGCTGTTTGGGTCAAAACCCACTGCAGCTATTAAGCCTTTGAAAGAGCTCCCTCTTGAACTGTTGATAAGTTCTGTTAACGCTTCCGGGTAGCTTGTCAAGCATGGTGGCTATCGACCTTTCGGTTATTTTATCATCGCTCCTTTTACATCTTTCGATGATTTTTGCGCTGATGATAGTATAACCCGAATACGGAATCTGATTATCTAATAATATGTGACCTGTTTCAGCTGTGAAGCAAAGGGATACAACCTCCTTTTGACTTGCAATCAATCGGTCGTACAGCTCCTGAGCGCAGTCAAGAAGTCCGTATGCTGCACTGTGCTTTTCAAAGAATATGTCCTCGGGGCTTGGCTCAGCAGTAGCGCCTGTTTCAAAGATGCTTACGCTTTCCGCTTCCTCGGTTTCCATATTTTCCGATATGCAGGATTTATTTCTTTCATCCAAAATTACAGCCTCAACTCTTTTTGGGTCAATATTCAAGATGCTGGAAATTATTCTTACATCCTCTAAGGTTGCAATGTTAGATGACTTTCCTAAAATCTTGGAAAGTGCGTTTAATATATCAATTACGTCCTTTTGAACCTTCTTCTTTTGAGATTGCTCCTGGTCTGCGCCCTTTTTGTAGCGGGAGCTGAAGGATCTTAGAAAATAGTGTGTGAACGGACCCTTTTCGGTCTTATAATAAAGCAAGCAATCCTTAACGCTTTCGGCAAGCTCAAGCCAATAGTCGCCTTCTCCGTAGATAAGAGCAACGTAATCGCCTATGTGCTTAACAAGCTCTTTTCTTCTGCTTTCTGAATGATTCAAGCGGTCAAGCGGCTCCAAGCCGAATATTTCATTTCCGTTAATGATGTCTGCCAATTTTTGAAGTCTTTGTTCTTCGACATTAAATCTCATTTTTCTTCCCCCCTTAGATAGAAAGAAGCTTTTTCAATACCGTCCTTGCTTTTTTCGGATCATCGCAATTGATTTTATTGGAAATAGAGTTAATATAATATGTGGTTGATAAATCCCATATTGTATTATTGGTAGGTCTTCCGAACTCATTAAAGTCTGCCTTTCCGTACAGTATTCTGTTAACCTCACAGTTCAAATACTTCTCGGCAAAATTAAGAGCTGCAAATGTAACTATCGGAACATCCTTCGGTCCGAAGGTAATGTCTGCGGTAATTACAGAATCCTCCTCTATTTCGTCAACAATTGCATCAAGCAAATCGTGGTGAACTCCCTTCTCAAATGAAAAATCTGTCACCAATACCTTGATTTCAATTTTTGCGCCTATGCTTTTGTTTAAGTCGTTGACCTCGTTAGTGAACTCAACAACATTCTGCTCATAACGGTTGTAGGAGTCCTTTTTGGCTATTAAAACTATTTTAGCCTCTTCTCCTGCTGTTATGTTTTTTTGCAAATACGCGTTCAACGGATAACGAAACTTTTCATCTGATATATTAATTGTATTATCAGCTACGTCGTATTTCGTTTTTTCCTTCGTAAGCCCCGCATTGCAGCAGCATAAAATAACTTGCTTCTTCATAATTATACCTTTTCAGTTAGGATTTTTTGAGGGATTAACTGAATAGCCCTCTATGAGATTTAATTTTTGACGTAAGCGCGCATTCACACAGGTTAAAACCGTATCATTACTGAAAATACGGTATAACGCGGTGAATTTTAAACGTGCAGCCACCTTTAAATTAAGCCCACTAACCCTACTTTGCTTGAAAAAGCAAGTCAATTTGACCCTGACTCCCCTATTGTCTAAAGAAACCAAGCTTGACATTCAAGCAGCGGTAGGTGTGGGTTTTGGGTAGCTATACCCTTACAATACCCCTACGCTTTTTGCCGATTGAATATCACGAATGCTTACAGAATAATTTTTCTTTAGTAAGCCACAATTTCCCTTATACTTGTAGCTCTGCTTCCCTGCATTCAGGCTCATCTGCCCCGCAGACTTGTCCATATTACAGTAAGCGGTTATTTTGCCCTTACTTAAGATAAGCTCTTCTGTTATAGCATTTTTGTCTGTTTTTTTGTCAGTGCCCTTTAGCATATGCTTTAAGGAAGCGCTGATACAAATTTGCTTGCTTGTCATAATCAAGCTATCAATACTTGAAGATTTAATTTCAGGCTCGCTGAAAGAAGCATTTGTTAAATTACAATTCAAATGCTTAACAGTATTCAATTTTGTTAATTTAACATTACTTAACATTTCAGTCTCCCTTCCAAGCGACCGTAAAGATGCTTAATTTTAAAATTAAACCGTAAAATAGCTCTGAATTGGCAAAAGCCAATATGCAAGCGGTAAGGCCCTCGCCCTACAAAATAACTGTACCAACAAAAACGAGCAAAAATTAACATTTTTTCTAAAATTTTTCTGATTTTTTTTAAAATTATTTTTGCTACTGAAAAAATGCCGTTTTTATGACCCATTGACTCACAAGTCCGCAAACGCACACGCCTTGTTGGTAATTATATATTATACCACAATATATTACTTTTGTCAATACATCCCAAAAACATTTTCAAAAAGCAAAGAGGGGGTTAAAGTCCTTTTGCCCAAACCCTCTCTTTATTTGCCTTTTATTTTTACTCTTTTTCTATCTTGTACCCAAGCTTAATAATAAGCTTAAGAGTGTTCATAGCTGTGTTACGGTCGTATTCCTTTTCTATTTCGGGAAGGTCCTCGTAGGGCACCAAGCAGGGAGTTGTTTTCTTTTTGTCGTCCCTTTCATCGCCAAGAGTCCAGCCTTCGTTAATACGGCTAAGCGCCCAATTTTCGTGAACATTTTTGGCAATTTCCTCGGTTAGCTCAGCTATTTCCCTCGGTAATTCAATTTTGCTTGTGTCAATTGGATTCGGCTTATACATTACTGCCTCCGTTAAAAGTCTGAGTTGGGATAGTCGTAAATCTTAAAGTCGTAATCGTTATACTTCTTTTTGTAAAGGTCGTATGACAATTCGTCAAGTAAGTCAAGGTCTTCCTCGTATTTAGGGTCGAAGGTGCCGCTGATTTTACCGTCCTTGGTTAAAACACCGCGTACGCCCTTTGCGTCACACTCTACCAAGCAAGGATGCAATTTAATATCCATTTGCTTATATGAGCCGGATATACATTTTCCGTTTTCATCAAATTTAACGTAAGCATCGTAATTGCCTGTGTAACGGAATCCCTTAACACGTGTAAACGAATTCCAGCGTCTGTGCTCAAGCCAAGCCATTCTGTGTAATAAATTAATATGCTCTGTTTCGCTTGCTTCATCCGTGCAAAACTCGCCGGCAACAGTTTTCTTATAGGTGTCAAGGCATTCCTTGACGTGACTCACATATTCGGGGTCAGCGGGATTATCGTAATCAAGCAAAGAAACATCCATTACACCCAATGAGAACATTTTGTACTTAACGTGCATTGCTCTTGCAAGGCTTGCCCAGTGCTTATAGTCATCCTTCATACGCTTTTTGTGTTTTTCTTTTCTTTCGCTGTCCTGCATATTGAAGTAGTATTCCTGCATTAGCTGCGCTGTTAAATCGTGGTCGGTCATAAACACGTTACGCATGCTGTACACCTCACGGTAGCTACCGATGGCGCAGGTGTACACGTCTGTCTGATCATTAAAGAAGCAGTGCCTTTTCTTGCGATTAAGCGCGTCCTGAAGCTCGGAATTATAAACAACATATGCAACAACGGTTCTGTCAAGAGTGTCCTCGGACAAATGATACTGTCCTATATATTCTCTTACTGTATTTGCAACCGATATATTGTCCTCATCAGAGCCCAAGGATACAAGGAAATAATCGGTATTCAAAATGCCGTTTTTCTCGTCTGTCATAAGCTCAATGAATTTTGAGGACTTAACGTCGCATTGACGGTAATTAACCGTGCAATATACAGGAGACATATCTCCCTTTTTGTTTATTCTCAAAATAGGGTCGTCTTTAATTGTAGTATGCTTAATTTCCGGATTTACATAATCAATCTTACTCCAGAATTCCTCCTCGGTTTCCTGAGACAGCACGTTTATGATAAGGTTGCAGTTTAATATTTGTCCAAACCAATAGGTTGACAAGAACATTTCTGTACCTATGTGACCTGTACCCAAGATAGTTACGTTTAAATCCTGTGTTCCGTCCTTATTCTTTTCTCTGCCAATCAGCGGCTCGAACAAAGGAACATCAACCAAAAGATTAGATACAAGATTTCTGTAGCTGTCTACGGGAATAAAGGCAGGAAGCTCATCATTTGTAAAGCCATAATCATTTTCAAGCTTGTCTCTTACGCTCTTTTCAACCTGAATGTAAGCATCATCGGTTGTAAACAGGAAGATTTCAGCATCCTTCAAATACCTGTAATTAAACGTGCCGGAGAGCGAGGTAAGCGTTTGAAGGTTGGTTGACTCATTTTCATCAATAATAAAGAACTTTCTTACGCCAAGCTTGTTTTTTCTTACGTGGGCTATGTCGTCATTTACGCAAATTGCGCCAATAATTCTTGCCTCCTGAAGCATTTCCGTGCTTTTTTCATCGTCGCTGTCAATGTAAGCATCGCAAAAAATTATAACAGGCTTTTTAAGCAGTGACTTGGTTTCACTCCAAATGCTCTTCGCAAGAACCAAGGAGCCCTCGTTAAGCTTGCTGAAATAATACTTTTCTCTCCAAACAATAAGGTGACAAATGTGTAATTTTATTCTTGGGAAAACGCTTGCCAAAATCTCAAAGATAATAGCTCCTCCAACAACAGGGGCTACAAAGTTAAGAACGGATGCGTATATTCCGTACACATTTTGAAGAATTGTATCGGGGCCGAATATTTCACGCATCATTAATTTACCGCTTATTATGTACTGAGTGTAGTCCTCGTCCATACTAAAGCTTTGAAGGGCGTGTACAATACTGTTAAAAATTTCCTCGCCCCAGGTAAGCACTTGAGTTGGGTCCTCTGGATTAATTGCCATAAAATATCCGACTGCATATCTTAAGCACCATACAGATGTAATAAGGCAAGCCGAAAAGGCAAGCACTCGTCCGATTCCCGATTTTTGTACAACCGTTTTAGACGGTCTTACAATCAGCCTGCGAGCAATCATAAATACGCAGGGAACCAACAATATAATCACTGACGCACATAGTAATGTTACTATAAATGCAATTTGTCCGTTAGTCATAATTTTTCCTTTCAAAGTATGTAAAATACCGATTGCAAGAGTGAAAGCATTCACGCTCTGTTTGAATTTTAGTTTATTTTGCCTTAGCTATTGCCTGTTCGATTTCGTTGCCGTTCAAATGATTTTTGTTCATCAGCTCCTCAACCAAGGAATCAATTTTGTTCTTGTTTTCGGAAATAAGCCTGATAGCTTCCTTCATTTGTTCGTCAAGAATACGGTTAACGCATGTGCGTATCATATTAGCTATTTCACCGCTAACTCCGTTTCCAACCACAGAAAGACCGAACTCAGCATCCATTCCGTACGAGCAAACAATTCGCTGTGCGGTGGAGGTTGCCGAGCTTAAATCTCCGCTTGCTCCTGTGGAAATACCGTCCCTTTCGCCATAATATACTATTTCAGCGGCTCTACCTCCCAAGGAGGTTCTTATTTGTGCCAAAAGCTCGTCCTTTGTATAGATATTCTTACCCTCATTGTCTGCGTGCTGCATATAGCCACCGTGATTGCCACGGGCAACTATGGTAAGGTATGACGGGGTTTCTCCGCTTAAATAGCATATTAGCGCGTGTCCTGCCTCGTGTCTTGCAACACGCTCAAGGGTGGATTCATCCCACTTTTTGACATCGCCGCCGTTAAAGGTTTCAAATGCTTCCTCAAAAACAGCATCGTCAACCACCGTGCTGCCCTCTCTTATTGCAGAACGAAGGGCAAGCTCAATAACGGAATCAAGCTCTGCCAAGCTCATTCCTGTTGACCTCATTGCAATGTTGTCAATTTGTTCGTCTGTCAGCTGAATAGCGTGATTTCTTTCACGCTTCATCTTCAAGAATTTAATTCTGTCTGCCTTACTTGGCAAGTCAATATATATACGTCTGTCAAAGCGACGCATTAACGCTGAATCCAAGCTACGCTCCGAGCCTGGCTCTGCATCAAAGTTTGTTGCCGCAAGAACAAACACAGGCTTTGACGGGTCGTTTGCAAAGCCATCCATTTCCGCTAAGAAGGCGGTCAAGGTTTCCTCACCCGTAGCGCCCGAGTTCGAGCCGCCTCTGCGCGCCTTGCCGATAGCGTCTATTTCATCAATAAACAGTATTGACGGAGCATATTTACGCGCAGCTTTGAAAAGCTCGTGCACTTTTTCAGAGCCCTCTCCAACGTACTTCTTTAAAAACTCATTACCCTCAGCTGCTATAAATGTAACACCGGATTCACCAGCCATCGCCTTAGCAAGCATTGTTTTGCCTGTTCCCGGAGGACCATAAAGCAGCATTCCTTTAGGCGCTTTAACTCCTGTGCCCATATATTTCTTAGGATTCTTCAGGTATTCCACAAAATATGTAAGCTCCTGCTTTGCGTCATTTGCGCCTATTACATCATCAAAGCGAACGTCGGGACGTGACACAGCGCTTAAAACATTTTTAGCATCCTCGGAATCAACAGCTGCCTTCATTTCAAAATCAAACAGCTTAATTTGGGCATTTTTTCCGTTTTTAGATACAGTTTGCGCAGTTTCAAAGGACACAAGCCTATTTGCTTTTGCCAAGCTTATCATGCTTGCCTGTTGATGTAGGTTTGATGAAATTTCCTTTATTTTCTTATCAAAGGAGCTCTTTATATTGAGTGTTCCGCGAACGCCCTGACGCATAAATGATATTTTTTCCTCATCGCTTAAATCAGAGCTACGCTCCTCGGTTAAATAAACAGGCAAGTCACTTCTTTGCTCCTTTAAGAATTTAAAGAAGTCGCGTGCAGGTGACTCCACGTCCTCTAAATTAAGGTTTATGTAATGTGAATTTGCCATTCCGCATTTCATATCAAGCACTACAAGGCTAATATCATTTGTTTTTAGAGCCTCAACCGCATCCTTAAGGCTTTGTACGCCTATTATGTCAACTGCTTGCGTTTTAGCTCGACAAAGCTCTACGGTTTTAGGGCAGGCAAATACCAACACCTGTGGCTTTCCTGTGGGAGCAAAAAGGCTTAATATTTCTTCCTTTGCCTGTGTCAAATCAACACCTATTTGGATTTTTTCAACATCATCAATTTCACTCTTAACCTTGTCAGAGGCTATAAGTCTTAAAAGCTCATAAAGCTCGTCGTTGAAAAAGGCTTCCGCTCTGCTTCTTATTGTTCTTGCATCAGCCGCGCTGCCCTCTGATAAAAGAAGGGCTGTATATACTTGCTCATCAATTTGGAATTCAATTCCCGTTTCGTTTTCAACATTTTTTGCGTGGCGCTCTATTTCCTTGCGCGCAATTGAACGCAAATGGTGTGCGCCCATATGGTTGAACATAACCACGTTACCGGATGCAAATCTTGAGCAGATTGCTCCGGGGAAATATGGTGCGCCTGTTGTGGGATTTACATCCTTTTGCAGCGCCTTTATTATAACCTTTCTTGAAAGGGCTGAAAAATCGCCGCTTTCGCTTTCCTCATAAAGCTGTCTGCCTGCGTTTGTGGTAAGAATGATAATAGCATCCCTAAAGGAAACCTCTTCGTCTGTGTAATTATCACGCAGTCTGCCTGCATCAAGCATTTGAAGGAAAAGGTGAATTACGCAAAGATGCGCCTTTTCAATTTCGTCAAACAGTAAAACGCAGTTAGGATTTTCACTGACAAAGCCTGTTACATTTCCTGCCTTTGCGTTTTTATAAACCTTGTCAGAGCCGCAAAACTCCAAATTAGCTTCCTTATCTGAGTATTCACTCATATCAAAGCGCATAAACGGAAGTCCAAGCGCCTTGGCGGACTCCTCGGCTAAAAAGGTTTTACCAACACCGGGAGGGCCTGCAAACAAGAAGGTTGCCAAGGGTCTTGTCCTTGTTTTATCGGTCAAGGCAAGCATACGAGCTTGGAAATATCCTGTTGCAAATACGTTTATGGCATTGTCCTGTCCGTAAACACGGGAGCAGAGCTGTGTCCTTATATTCTTCACCTCAGACACAAGAGCTGGCATTGGCGATTTCGGAGCTTCGGGCTCAAGCTCTTCCTCTGTGCCTTCAAGGTTTTCTATGGTTTCAAGGGTTTCAAGCAATCTGTCGATTATCTCATCAAGCTCATCCGTTTTCTCGGAATCAGGGTGGGTGTCCACGTCATTATTTTGCTTAGGGTCAGCTTCACCGTTGCCCTCCGCCTTGTCGTTTATATCACCGCTATTTTCGCTACTGTTATGCGCATCATCATCCACGCCTACAGAGTCGTTCTCATCGGTCGGTGCTTGAATGTCATCCTTGTTTTGTCCAATCATCCCGTTAAGTCTCCTAATATACTCATCGTAATCGGTATTTATTGGCTCCTCGGGATTGTTTTCGTAGTCCCAATCAAGTGCGGACTTAATAGCTTCACTTGGGTCATTTAATATAAGCTTCATCAATATAAAAGCACTAACTTCCTTATCATTTCCCATATGCCCGATATTGCTTGCGCCTTGAAGCTTTTTCTTCATATAAAGGGCATCAAAAAATGACGGCTTTGTTTCTTGAGTTATATAATCAAAAAGTATATTCCTTGTCTTTTTGCTGTCATTTGTCTTCTCTTCTATCATAACCTTAAGCTTCCACAACTCATCTTCCTGCTCGCGATTTTCACTCGGTGTCATATTATCAATAATTGCAACAAGAAATCTTTCAGCAGTAAAAGGGGAATCGGGTTTTCCCCCTATCGTCTTTGCTCGGTCTATTATCCTATTTAGTAACCTGCTGTTTGGTAACTGATCCATTTTAAATTTCTCCTTTATTATACATCTTTTATCAGCATAATACAATAAGCCTTAAAACACAAATTAAGACTTACACTATTATAATGATAA
>JAFTZI010000029.1 GCA_017461055.1 Clostridia bacterium
GCCTTTTACCACGCTTCATACAATGAATACAATAAAGCTGAGTCAGACTGATATGCAAAAATGAGTTCGATGAAATACTTCGAACTCATTTTTATATTCAAATCGTAGGATTTTTTGGAAAAATTCTAAATTCTATTGACAAATTGGCTTGATGGTGATAATATATTAGCATAGTAAACCGTTGAAGCGGAGATAAAGCCTTTTAAGACTACACAGAGAGCTGTACATTGGTGGAAGTACGGTTAGACACTGCTTGGCAAATGGACCGCGGAGGGCATAGTCAAAGGCGTTTTTGCCGAGTATTCTATGACGTTTAGCCTACGTTAGTGGCAGGGAGTATGGCTGTACTCTTAAAAGTGTACGCATTTTGCGTAAATTCAAGGTGGCACCGCGGATATATTTATTCGTCCTTGGTAAGAATGGCTTTGTAGCTCTTCTTGTCAAGGCTGTTTTTGTTTTTAGATGAACGATAAGCTAGTGTACAATAAAATCTCTCCCTCCGTCTTGACATACGTCAAGCCACCTCCCTCGTCAGATAGAGGCACAGGGGGATAATTTAACATAGGTGCAAAAAAGTTAAGGTTAGAGTAAAAAAGACATTATTTTAGTGTTTGCGTAATATACAGCTTTGCTACTTGAAAGCCTCCATCTGACGAGGGAGGTGGCATCCCGTTTAACGGGATGACGGAGGGAGAGAATGAAGAAATACAATAAAAGCAACATTCCCTTGGCAAAGGAGCTTAGAACAAATATGACACCCGAGGAGCGACATCTTTGGTATGATTATTTAAGAGCATATCCCATAAGGTTTCAAAGGCAAAAAGCGATAGGAAATTATATAGCTGATTTCTACTGTGCTAAGGCAAGACTTGTAATAGAGTTGGATGGGTCTTTTCACGGTACGGAAGAAAACAGGGAAAACGACAGGGAAAGAACTGAATACTTAGAAAGCGTTGGAATAACGGTCATAAGATTTACAAATACAGATGTCAGAAAAAATTTTAGAGAGGTGTGTCTTTTTATAGACGAGTGTGTGAGAAAATCTCTCCCTCCGTCTTGACATACGCAATCCTCCCCCTTAGCAGGGCGCGACCCTTTTGTCGCTATGCGACATTTCCCCTAACAGGGGAATCTTCCCTCGTCAGATGGAGGCGTAGGAAGGGTAATGCGAAAAATTTTTGTTTGGAGAAAAATTATGTTATACAGACGATGGCGTGGCTCAACCGAAAACGAGCATTAAATTATAAATTTGAATTTTGAAAAGAGGTATATATTATGGAATTTAACGGAGTAAATTTTGACACATATTTAAAGAACTACCCCAATGAAGAGGGTTATTTTGGCAGATACGGCGGCGCTTATGTTTCCGACGAGCTTAAAAAGGCGATGGCTGAAATTACCGAGGCTTACTTTACTATTTGCAAGAGCGCTAAGTTTATTAACGAGCTACGCAGAATAAGAAGGGATTTCCAAGGCCGTCCCACACCTATTTCACACCTTGAGCGTCTTTCCAACAAGCTTGGAAATGTACAGCTTTATGTTAAAAGAGAGGACTTAAACCACACAGGCGCGCACAAGCTTAATCACTGTATGGGCGAGGCTCTTTTGGCAAAATATATGGGCAAGAAAAAGGTAATTGCGGAAACAGGCGCAGGTCAGCACGGAGTTGCTCTTGCTACAGCCGCTGCGTATTTCGGACTTGAATGTGATATTTATATGGGCAGCGTTGACATTAAAAAGCAAGCTCCCAACGTTGCAAGAATGAAAATTCTCGGCGCGAATGTTATTGAGGTAACACACGGTCTTGCAACTCTTAAGGAAGCGGTTGACGCGGCATTTGATGCTTACGCTAAGGATTATGAAAACAGCATTTACTGTATCGGCTCTGTTGTTGGTCCTCATCCGTTCCCGATGATGGTAAGAGATTTCCAAAGCGTTGTGGGAATTGAGGCAAGAGAGCAGTTTACACAAATGACAGGAGAATTGCCCGATGCGGTTGTTGCCTGTGTTGGCGGCGGCTCTAACTCAATGGGTATGTTCTCGGGCTTTTTAAACGACCCTGTTGATATTTACGGTGTTGAGCCTCTTGGCAGAGGCCCTAAGCTTGGCGACCACGCCGCTACTCTCCAATACGGTGAGGAGGGCATTATGCACGGCTTTAACAGTATTATGCTAAAGGACGAAAACGGTGACCCTGCTCCTGTATATTCAGTTGCAAGCGGTCTTGACTACCCGTCCTCAGGCCCTGAGCACGCATTTTTACACACACTGGGTCGCGTAAAATACGATGTTGTTACAGATGATGAAACAATTGATGCCTTCTTTGAGCTTTCAAGACTTGAGGGAATTATTCCCGCTATTGAAAGCGCGCACGCAGTTGCGTACGGTATGAAGCTTGCCAAAAAGATGGGCAAGGGCTCTGTTCTTATTTGCTTATCGGGCAGAGGCGACAAGGATATGGACTACATTATTGAGAAATACGGTATAAGATAATAAACAGGCAATTTAGACAAAAAAGCTCCTTGATTTGAGTTAAAATCAAGGAGCTTTTTGGCTGTTTTTACAAAATAGAAAATGTTAATGCTTTTCTCCTCTAACAAAGGCTTTAAATATGGTATAATAAAATAAATAAATTAAGGAGAATGCTATGAAAAAGGTCATTTTATATTTAATTCTGGTTCTTGCCTGCGCTGCGCTATTGACTTTTGGTGTGCTTGCAACGGACGTTAGCACGGAGCAAGACATAATAAATGCAATAAGCACATCATCCTCGGGAGATAAACTAAGCCTTGCGCTTAAGAATGACATTGAAATTACATACCCCATTACCGTTAGCAAGGGCGTGGAGATTAGCATTGATTTTAACGGACATCAGCTTAACTATACGGGAAATGCAGGGTCAGATGCTTCAAAGGGTGGCTTTGTGCTTGCAAGTGCCTCGGCTGTTCTTAATCTGATAGGAAGCAATCCCCTTGACAGCTACAGTACATATACTCACTATGACGAAACAGTAAAGGCTGATATGACAGGCACAGGCAACTTAATAGTTGTAGCACACGGTAAGCTCAATATTAAAAACGCATACCTGTATGCCCCCGACGATGCTTGGGCAATTTACGGTAAGCTTGATAACGAAAACAACTGCCAAATAACGATTGAAAATTCAGTTTTAAGAAGTCCGCAGGGCTCGGCAAGGTCTGCCATTACATCATTTGGTAAGGATGGCTATTCCACAGCCATTAAGAGAACGGTTGTAGCCGAAAACTCCGTAATTTACGGTGGCTTTAAGGGACAAAACTCCTTTAACTACACCATAGGCACTTCCTTTACCAATGTAAAATTTTATGATTTTAAGCTGGAAAATGACTGCTGGTACACAGCAGGCGCGCCTCAGCTTATGAACAGCTATGAAGCGGCGGCTACCTTTACAGGCTGTATTTTCCACACCTATGAGGGAGAGCTTGGGGGCATAGCTGTGGCGGTTTCAACAGGAAAGCAAAACATAAAGCTGATTGATTGTCAATTTAACGGAAGCGTTACAGGCTCATTAAACGGTGACCGAGGCGGAAACGCTTGTGTTTGGGTTGTTACCAAGATGCCCACCTGTCAGGAAAGCGGCAGTGCCATAAAATACAGCGGCTCAAACGCCTCATCAAGCACCGAGGCTGTTTCTGCAAATGTACATAGCTACGGTGAAGAAAAAATTGTTTACCCTGACGGTTATTCGAGTGCGGGCGCATTACAGGCAATTTGTGAGCTTTGCAGTGAGCCAAGCCTTTTGGATGCGGGAATTGAGCCTATATTCAAAAGCACAGGCTATTCCTTATACGAAAACGGAAACAGCGTTTCCTTCGGTGTAAGGATTAATGGGGAAGCGTTTAATGCGTTTAAGCAAGCAAATCCCCAAATTAACCTTGAATTTGGTATTATTGTGGGAAATGATACAATAGAGGTAACCTTTGAAAACGGTGAAATTAAGGTTGAAAACGGATTTTATGAAATCTGTAAAATGAAGAACGCAGATTTCTTTGACGTTAAGCTTTCCAACATAAAGGACAGCCAAAAGGATGTGAAATTTGTAATGGAGGCTTATGTAAATGACGGTGAAAAGCTTGAATACATAGAGGAAGGCATTGATTTGCTAAGCTACAATGATATAAAGGACTCTCTTGACAAGGTAAAATCGGCTGTCAGAGAGCTTTTGGAAACAAAGCACAGGCTTTACTATAATGATGATGGCTCCTTTAGAGTTCTCATTATTGCCGACGCGCATATGAACGTAACGGGAAATGCAACAGATGTGCAGGAGGTAAAGGACAGAATTAAGCTTTTGGTTGACAAAGAAAATCCTAACCTTGTTATATTTACAGGTGACAATACCATAGGCTCATCAACTGAGCAAAGGCTAAGAGATAATATAGATGCTCTTGTTTCCTACATTGAGGAAAAGCAAATTCCTTGGTGTCACGTTTACGGTAACCACGACCACGAGGGCGCTTTGTCTAATGCGGAGCAACAGAAAATCTTTGAAACCTACGAATATTGCGTTTCAAAGACAGGTGTGGAGCTTTCGGGAACAGGTAACTATGTCCTTGGCGTTTATAATAAGGATGACTCCTTAGGCTCTGTAATATATTGCCTTGACTCAGGCGCTTACGATAGCGTAAACGGTGGCTACGATTATATTAAGGCTGACCAGATTGAATGGTATAGAGAAGCCTCAATGCTTTTACAGGAATATAACGATGGAAAGGCTGTTAAGGGTATGATGGCGTTTCACATTCCGCTTATTGAGAACAATGTGGCATATAATAACAGAAGCAATCCCGAAATTGTTTACGAGGCAACAGGCGACAGAAACGAGGAAATTTGCGCATCCAAAACGGACACAAATCTTCTTGAGGTAATATTCGAGCGCGGTGATGTTAAGGCTATTGTAACAGGACACGACCACGTAAATGACTATATGTACAACTACTACGGAGTAAAGCTTTGCTCCTCGCCTAACGTAAGTGATTTAACCTATCACAATGTAAACGTACAGGGCGGACGCGTGTTTGATTTAAGCCTTGACACCATTGATAATATTCCTACATACGTATCTTACCTGATTGAAAGAATTAATCCCGATAAGTTCGGCGTGCTTGACAGCAACATTACCCTTGAGGATTTCGAGGGTGAAGCGCCCACAACTGCCATAAACGGATACGACGGCGCAACCATCAGCGGAAGCATCACCCTTAATGTAGCCGAGGGCAAGGGTAAGGACGGTTCAAGCGCAATTGAGGTAACACGAAGCAATACCGCCAACTCCGAATTTTATATTTACCTTGACGAAAGTAATTACGGAAAGCTGGGCAAAAATAAATACGTTGTTGTTTGGATGGACTTTACCAATGTTGAGTTCAGAAAGGCGTGCATCGGCTTGCTTTCGGCAAGCGGTATTGATGCGTACAGAACTGACGATGATGACGGAACAAATCCCCCTATGTACTACTTGGCTGACAGTGGCACGGAGTGGCAAACGCTGTCTCACGGTGGCGACGGATGCTTTGGCAGTGGCGACGGAAATAATACTGTCTTGGGCAAAAAGGGTTATTTTGCATTCAGAACAGAGGACCTTTGCCAAGGAGCAGGCGTTAACGGTATGAACGAAAGCACCCTTGTAACAGGCTTTTATATGTACCTTGACATAAAGGA
>JAFTZI010000030.1 GCA_017461055.1 Clostridia bacterium
CATATAAACATTTCAACAACGAAATAGTTGACTTACAAAGTAAATCATCAAATTTTTCAATTAAGGTTCAGTAGCAAATTCATAAACCTTCAGTAATATTCACGTCATAACAATAGATATGAAATGTTATGTTATTTGATAATGTAATAGCTAAATCGTATAAATCGGTATCGATAGGCTTACACTGATAATCACCATAAGCTTCGTTTATTTTTCGCAAAAAATCGGTATTTTCAAGATTTTCAAGCTTATCTATTTTTACATTAGAAATATGTGTGTCATCCCACATTGACAAATTCGTTATTCCAAGCACTTCTGTACATTCTATTTTCCCGTGTTTTCCGTTTTCGCTATCTACTAATATAACAATTTTATCATAATCAATGATTATTTTATCTATTGAAGAGTCAATTACATCGAAATCATATGTCATATTTTTCAAGTTGCTCCCTTTTTACTTTTAACTTTGTCAATATATCTTCAATTAACTGTTGTCCGTTAAAATCGTCTTTCGACCTTTCAATTACAACCTCTATTGATTTTATAATTATGTGTATAAACATAAGCCTTTTGTTTTCTTCGGTTTCGTTTATAAAACGGTCATAATCCATATGCAAGCGAATATCGGCTTCTTGCTTTTTTCTCCAAATTTGCTTGCGTTCCTTCCAACCTAAAATTTTTAGATATTCCTGACTTGCACAGGTTGGTATTATGGCTATTTCCTTAAATTCAGTTCCATAATTGTCTACGGTTTCAAGCTCTTTATCTTTTGAAGTAACAAAATCAAGCTCGCTACTGATTTCTTTTAATAAATTTGACAGCCCATTTTCCGTAGCATTTTGTGCTTCGACGGTTAAAAACAAACGCACTATATTTATTCTCCTTGTTGCATTATTTTACAAAGTTTAACACAGGCTGATTCTCGAAAAACTCAAAAACAGTCTTTCCTGCTTGATTTTTGAAGCTCATATCAACACCGCTATTGATTAGCAAATTGAAAATTCGGCTTAAATCTTGCTTTAACTCTATTGTAATTTTTCTATCGTTCCATAGTGTTTTTGTTGAATAATCATATCGCGGTAAAATTTGCGCAGCTTGCAAGCAAGCACGGAAAAGAGAATTGTTACCTATCGAACTGACTGCATTTATATCAGCCCCCATTTTTATCATTCTTTCAAGAATCATAAATGCTTTATCTGCATTTTCTTTAGTGCTAAAAACCTCAATTTCGCTTTCTCTTACAACATTAAAGCGACAGTTCATAATTGCGCAATTAATAGCATCAAAAACAACAGGAGTACGCCACATATTTACACAGCTCACATCCTCCGTAAAGTTAACATCCGCTCCCATATCAAGCAAATAGTCGGCTATCTCCAACCGTCCTGTCTTTAATGCGACTTGTAAGGGAGATTGCCCATCGTCCGATTTTGGTGGTTGCTTTGCTACGCAAAATACCAAGCTGTTATCCTTTTCAATCAAGGCTTTAACCGTATCAATATCGCCTTTTCTTATAGCAGTAAATAATTTTTTCATCATTTTTCTCCAAAAAACAAATCATTATTTTAAATTATAGCACTATTAAAGCTTGATTTCAATAAACACTTTCTAATTTTTCGATTAAGGTTGCCACCACTTCATCATTTACTTTTCACAAATTAAACCCAGCAGTAAAGCATCTTTGGGTTATTTTCGTTTTTTGCCATGCTGAAATTTATGTTTCTTTGTAATAATCCTTCTAAAAATTAACAATTATGTGAAAATATCTTGAAAAATATGAGTGCTTTGTGATATAATTAACCCGTAATTTATTTGAGGAGGTTCTTATGAAAAATCTATTTCGTCTCAAAGAAAACGGTACGAAAGTTTCAACCGAGATTATGGCTGGTCTGACTACCTTTTTCGCAATGTCCTACATCATTATAGTAAACCCCGGCATTCTTGCAGAGTCGGGCATGGAGTGGGGTGCAGTATTCCTTGCAACCATCATTTCTGCAATTGTCGGCACACTTATTATGGGTCTTGTAGCCAATGTTCCATACGCACAAGCTCCCGGCATGGGTCTAAACGCATTTTTCGTTTATACAGTATGCTTCGGATTAGGATTCACTTGGCAGCAAGCGCTTTCTATGGTGTTTATTTGCGGACTGCTTAACATCTTTATTACAGTAACCAAAATTCGTAAGTACATCATTAAAGCCATCCCGCTTAGCCTACAGCACGCTATTGGTGGCGGTATTGGTATTTTTGTTGCGTACATTGGCTTCCTTAATGTTGGCTTTGTTGACTTCAGCGCAGGTGTACCTGCTCTTCCAACATTGAATCAGCCAACACTTTGGGTATTTTTGATTGGTTTAATTCTTATTGTAACCTTACTTGTTCTTAAGGTTAAGGGAGCAATATTGATTGCAATAGCTGCTACTACTATAATTGGCATTCCTTTTGGTGTTACTACATTAGGTGATACAGTCAGCTTCACCGATGCTTGTAGAGCGCTTCCTACCACATTCCTCGCTATCTTTAAGGAAGGCGGAATTGGAAGCTTATTCTCAGATGTTTCCAAGCTTCCATTGGTTTTGATTACTATTTTTGCATTCAGTATCTCTGATACATTTGATACAATCGGTACCTTCATCGGTACAGGCCGTCGTAGCGGTATTTTCTCTGCGGAAGACGAGAAGGCAATGGAGAGTGGTACAGGCTTCAAGTCCAAGATGGACAAGGCATTGTTTGCTGATGCTACTGCTACATCTATTGGCGCTTTGTTTGGCACATCAAACACAACTACATTTGTTGAGAGTGCCGCAGGTATCGGCGCAGGCGGTCGTACAGGACTTACCTCTGTTGTTACCGCTATATGCTTTGCTATCTCCGCATTCTTTTCATCCTTCATAAGCGCAGTTCCTGCTGCGGCGACTGCTCCTGCTTTGGTTGTAGTTGGTATTATGATGATGTCTTCATTCAAGGAGATTAACTGGAGCGATCTTGATGAAGCAATTCCGGCATTCTTTGCAGGCATCTTTATGGCGCTTTGCTATAGTATTTCTTACGGTATTGCCGCCGGCTTTATCTTCTACATTATTGTAAAGGTTTGCAAGGGCAAAATCAAGGAGATTAATCCTATCCTTTGGGTTTGCTCCGGATTGTTCATACTGAACTTCGTTCTTTTGGCAATCATCTAAAAGCACCAAATTTTACCCTGAATATGGGGCGGACGAAAATTATACAACAAAGACAGGCTTCAACACCTGTCTTTTTGTTTTCGCACTCGCCCCGTTAAAATCCCAATAAAACAATAGCGAAAAACGCGAATTATGCACACGTCCCTCGGCTTTTTATCACTTGAAAAATTTTCAAGCATCACATTTGCGTAAAAAAGTGAAATATAAAACATTAAGTTGGTTTTGGATAGCAGTATTATCTGCGCTTTTTGGCTTGGTTATTATTTTTGCTACGATTTACTTTTGTTTCTTACAGGCGTATTTACCTATACGCCGCCGCTATTCATAAAGGCAAAAAGCTCTTACGCTCAAAACGAAATTGATTCTTTAAACATCTTCAAATCCGATTTTTCAAGCTGGATCGCCGATGTCACACTTGAAAACAACATTCATTGCATTATCTGTTTAACAATATTAGGTGTTGCGTTAGTATTTTTGCTGACAGGATTAATTCGCCACCTCAAAAAATGATATTTTAGCAAACACCTTACCGTAATATGCTATTTTTCTTGCTTTTGGCTGACAACTGTGCTATAATTAATGCACCGATTTACTTTCCAAAATTTCCTCATAGCTTAATCGAAAGGACGATATTTTATGAAAAATAAAAAATCCAAAAACAAGAAAAACAGAAAGCAATCAAGTAAGGATCATTCAAAAATAACAGTATTGGCTCTTATCGGTTGCATTTTGCTCTTTATGCCTGTTGCAGCTCTTGGCATAGTAAATCATTTTTTAGGCGCTCCCGGAAGCGCTTGGATTATAATTGGATATGGGGGAGCTTTTATTATAGGCGTAGGACTTTTCAATACGATAATGAGCCTTGTCAAAATGTCATTCGGTATTAAAGTCACGTCTATATGCTTCATTATAGGTGGCATCTTAATAGCAATAAGCGAGCTGTTAGTGTTTAATTCTCATTTGTTTGATGAGGACATAGTCAATTATTATTTTTCGTCTAACATATTTGTCATAGCAACTCTTATTCCTTACTGGATGTTCAGAGGCGGCGTGGATTCATATTTGCACAACTGCAAGGGTCTTAGTAAAACAAACATAAATAAGCGCAAAAAGGGCAAGCGCAATTTTTGGTGGTACGAGGAATTACATAAAGAGCTGAACATCGGAACGGTGTATTACTTTAATAAGATATACACAATTTTGTTTGCCTGCGTATTTCCTGTAAACCTTGCTTTGGGTGCTATTAAGGCTACATCTGTTATTACTTGTCCTTTAAGCTTAATTCTTTATGCTTTTACTGCAATTATGCTTATTTTTGCATCTATTCAATTCAACAAGGAAGAGCACGGCACAGCCTTTGTGCTGCTTGCCAAACGGTACAACGGTGGAATAAGCTCTTCAATCATCGATTTGATTATGCTGTTTTTACCTTTAGGTATGGCATATGCCCACATATTATTGGCTATAAACATTTGGCAATGATTATGATTGATATTTGAAAGCGTTTGTTGTATAATGTATGTATAAATAAAAATTTTGAGGTGATTTTATGTATTCATTTGATAGACTTCATTACAGTATAAGAGGCTCTTATCACGTTTGGGACAAGAAGGATAAAAACTCTCTGAAGCTTGCTACCGTTCACGGACACGGACAGGATATGTTTAACGGAACCCTGTCTATTAATTACGGAAATGTTACCAAGCTTGGCTTTACACCAAGAGAGGTTACTGTAAAGTTCGAGGGCGGCGAGCAAAATCTTACACTTTTTGGCACTGACGGTACATATATTAAGGGTAAGGGCAAGGATATCCTTGTTGAGATTGCAAGCACCGATGCCAAATTTGACTATCAGGTTGTTCAGAATAATGTTGTTGAGCTTTGTGATTTCAAAAACAACTGTAGCCTTATGTTCGTTCCCGTTAAGGGCGCACTTAAAATCGAAAAATCACGTGAGGCAGGAAAAATTGTTTCCGATTTTGTAAGCGTAAGAGCCCTGCCTGACGAAAACGGCGAATATGCCTTTTCAATTGAAACAAGCTTTCTTGATAAGGGCGGCGTAGGCGCGCAGGGTATGGACTACGATTACTATGCAGATTTGGCGGAAAAGGACTATTATGCTTGGGAAAAGAAGCTTAATTGCAAGAATAAGTATGAAAGAGAATGCGCTTACATTCTTTGGAGCAATACTATTTCCCGTCTTGGCAACTTTGTAACAGACGCCATTGTAATGAGTAAGTCGGGAATGAGCAATGTATGGAGCTGGGACAATGCCTTTAATGCTCTCGGACTTGCAGATGTTGACTATCGCATAGCAATGGACCAATTTATGATAATGTACAAGCACATTAACCGTGTTGGCAGAGTGCCTGATGCTATTTCTGAGAGCTACAAGGTTTGGAACTTTGTAAAGCCTCCCGTACAAGGCTGGATGTACAAGCAAATGATAAAGAGAAATCCTGAATTTGCAACTCCTCACGCCCTTGAAGAGGTGTATTTTGATATGAAGAGAAACACTGATTGGTGGCTGAATCTTCGTGGCGATGTTCCATCCTACTATCACGGAAATGACTCGGGACAAGACAACTCAACCTGCTTTGATAAGAGTGAGCATATTGAAACCTCCGAGCTTATTGCCTTTCTTTCTGTTCAATGCTCATTCATAGCTGAGGCTGCGGAAAAGCTAAACTACCCAACAGATAAACGAGTTTATGCACAGCTCGCAAAGGAGCTAGCAGACAAGGCAATTAAGGATTATTGGGACGGAGAAAGAATTTTTGTACGTCTTGCAGAAACAGGCGAGCCATATTACTGTGATGCGCTTATGCCATTACGTGTAATTGTGCTTGAGGATATGCTGCCAAAGGAAATGCAGGAATATATCGTAAATCAAATCAAGGAGCATCATCTTTGCAAGGGCGGTATTGCAAGCGAGGCTGTTGACAGTCCTAAGTTTGTTGAAAATGGCTACTGGCGCGGTGCAGTTTGGGCACCTGACGTTGTTATGTTTGTATATGCCCTTCGTAACCTTGGCTATACTGACTTAGCAAACACAATTGCATCAAACTATAAATCTTCCGTTTGCAAATATGGATTTAGCGAAAATACAAGCGCCATTACAGGCAAGCAGCTACGCTGCAAGGCTTATGCTTGGGCTGCTAATGCATATCAAGTTCTATAATTTCAACATAAGAGGTGGGATGAAAGCCCACCTCTTTTTTGAAAATGTGACATAATTGTGAAAAGACGAGAACAGCCTTGAATTGACTGTACATATATGCTATACTAAAAACGTAATGCTATTCTTAAAGAAAGGAAGCTTAAAATGAGTCTTTTAGCTTTACAGGATTTAGGCAAAATATATGTTTCCGAGGGAAACGTTACAGTTGGTATAAGAGGCGTTAACTTGAGCTTTGACAGAGGCGAATTTGTCGCTGTTACAGGTAAATCGGGCTCAGGTAAATCTACCCTTTTAAACGTAATTTCCGGTATGGACTCCTACGAAGAGGGCGAAATGTACATAGAGGGTCAAACCACCTCACACTATTTACAGCCTGAATGGGAGCAATATCGAGAAAAGTATATTTCCTTCATATTCCAGGATTACAACATAATAGATAGCTTCACGGTGCTTCAAAACGTGGAGCTTGCCCTTATGCACATTGAGGACAAAAGGGAGAGAAGAAAAAGAGCCACAGAGCTTATTTCACGTGTGGGCTTGTCCTCACACATAAATCAAAAGGGAAGCAGGCTATCGGGCGGACAAAAGCAAAGAACGGTTATAGCCCGCGCTCTTGCAAAGGATAGCCCGATTATTTTAGCAGACGAGCCAACAGGCAACCTTGACTCATCAACCTCAAAGGAAATAATTGAGCTTTTAAAAGAGGTTTCCAAGGATAAGCTTTTAATCGTAGTCACTCATAACTTTGATGAGGTAAAAGAGCACGCAACAAGGCACATACGCGTTTTTGACGGTTCAATAGAGTCCGACCATATAATAGGGGAAGAAAAGCACGTCAAGGAAGCTGTAAGCTCCGCAAATCAGCTTGATAAAAAGCAGGAAGTAAAAAAGCAAATTAAAAACGGACTTACCCTTGGCAAAACTATTTTTGCAGCCAAGCCAAAGCTTTCCGTATTTCTTTGCTTCTTAATGATAGTGGGTATTTTGGGCATTTTTGCAGTTACAACACTGTGTGGCGAAGCAATAGATTTGTTTGAGCCGTATTATATGTTCAATCACATAGACGGACGTGTGGTAATAGCCAAGCAAAACGCAGAGGTCATTACAGACGATGAAGTAAAGGATCTTGCGCAAAAATACGGAGCGCAAAGCTATTTACACTATGATGTTTTACTTGATACGGGTGTACGCAGTCAAATAATGATCCCGTGCGGCGATATCCAAAGAGATTATAAATACGTTAGCGCTAATTACGTGTACGGAAAAACCTATGGCGAAAATATAGTAGGCCGTTACCCAACAAATGGCGACGAGGTTTTCCTGTATCTGCCCATATCATATCAGCCTTACGTTGGAAAGGACTCCATTTTAGTTGAAAACATTGCTGTAAATTCAATGAATCTTAAGCTGGTAGGAGTTAAGTATTATTATGACAACAACAAAACACCTGAGTGCCTTTTTACAGAGGATGGCTTCCGTGTAGCAACTGCAATTTATTATCTTCTTTACCGTGCGGAAACTCAGATAACTGTTACCGTGTCAGCCTTAGATGGCACATCAGCACATAATTTCGGAATTTACCAGATTTGCCCATCCTTTGACATGCCAAAGGACAAAATTTATTTAAAATCACAGGCATACGACAACATAACAAAGGAAATGGAATATAATGAAAAGGACTTTGACGTAAGCATAGACCTTTTAGCCATTTACTATAACTACAATTACAATTATGGCTATGATGCTTCCTCAAAAAGTATGACCTTTTCAAAATCCTTTGATAAAAGCGATTTGGCAGACCAAATGCCACAGTACAATTCATTCGGAGCATACGACACATATAACAGTATGTTCATAAGTGATGAGCTTTTGTGCGAAATTGCCGAGGAGGTTTTGAACAATTCCTATAAGCAAGCCTCGCTGTTCTTTGAAAACGATAAGGAAGCCCACACCGTAGCTGAAAAAATGCAAAAGGCGGGCTATTTGGCTGTTCCATCGGACACAACCTATGAGCCAAGCGCAGAGGAAACAATAATAAATGTACTAACTTGTATTATGATGGGCTTTGTATGGATAATGGCTGTTATATTCTTGGCATTCTTTATTAACCTTTGCTCATCAAGAGCGCTTGGCGCATTCAAGGGAGATATGGCAATTATGCGTTCAATGGGTATTCAAGTCAAGGTTATACGTATAGCAATGTATGTAAGAATGTTGATTTCCCTGATTCCATCAATCATTCTTCTTGCCGTAACAGCAATTTTAATATTCACAACACCTCGGTTTAACGAGTATTTTGTATATCTGTACGCATGGCAATACGCACTAATTGTAATAGGAATGCTTGTGTTGACCGTACGCATTACCCATAAGCAAATAGGCAAGCTTTTCGCAAGCAGCGTTAAAAAATCCTTGAAGGGAGGTCGCTCGGAATGATTAGTATCAAAAACCTGAATAAGTTCTTTAACAAAGGAAAGCAGAACGAAATACACGTTATAAACGACATAAATTTAGACCTGCCCGAAAAGGGAATGGTTGCCATTTTCGGTAAAAGCGGCTGTGGCAAAACAACCCTGCTCAATGTAATAGGTGGACTTGATAAGTACGCCAGCGGCGAATTGACCATTGAAAACCAAAGCATTAGAGAAAATACAGACACTATTAGAAACAAATATATGGGTTATATTTTCCAAAACTATAACCTGAACAAAAACGAAACCTGCTTTGAAAATGTAGCAGACGCTTTATACCTTTGCGGAATGACCGACAGAGGCGAAATAGAAAAGCGTGTAATGTCAGCCCTTTCCAACGTAGGAATGGAAAAGTACAGGGAGCGAACCCCTGACACATTGTCAGGCGGACAACAGCAAAGAATAGCTATTGCTCGGGCAATTGTTAAAAATCCGCGTATCATCTTGGCAGACGAGCCCACAGGTAACCTTGACGAAGCAAATACTGTTATGATAATGGACTTATTAAAGGCAATATCTAAGGACCATCTTGTTTTGCTTGTAACTCACGAGGCTAACCTTGTTGACTTTTACTGCGACACGGTTATTGAATTGTCAGACGGTAAAATCGAAAGCATAAAGAATAACGAGGGCGCAGAGGGCTTTTTGGCAAGGGATAAAAACCATATCTATTTAGGTGAGCTTAATAAAAGCGAGCTTAAAGATAAAAATGCTCAGATTGAGTATTACGGAGAAGCACCGTCTGACCCTATAAGGCTGAAAATTGTCAATAATGGCGGTAAGCTGTATATTCAAATAGGCACAGAAAAGGTTCAGATAATTGATGAATTTAGCGAAATAAAGCTAAAGGACGGTGTATATGAGGAAAAGGCTCATATCAGCGAAAGAAGCAAAAGCATTGATATGTCGAGCCTGCCGCCTGTAACAGGCACACGTCACGGAAGATTGTTCAACTTAAAATCGTCAATAAAGAGTGGCTATAAATCTAACTTTAAGGACGGGAAAAAGGGCAAGGGCGTTTTGCGCAGATGTATGATTATGTTCGCCGCGGTCATCGTTTTTATGAGCGCAGTTTTCGGCACAGCCTTTGGCGATATAATCGAAGCTAAAGAATCAAATAATCAAAACGTATTTTACCTATACACACCCGATTATGAAACCTCTCAAAAGCTTAATTCCGCAGTAAATGACAGCAAAACAGGAATAGATTTTGTAAATCTGACAGGCTCTTATCCAAGTGGAGATAGAGATATATATTTCCACACAGGAAGCTTTGAAACCTTTCAGCAAACAGGAATGACCGATTCCTTTGGCACAAACGCAACCTATCTTGATGTGTCGGTTGCCAAGGATTACAAGCTTGTCTGTGGCAAAAGGGATTCTTTGTCAAAAGAGGAAATCTTAATTTCCACAAAGGTAGCGGATGCGCTTTTGGAAAAATCAAATCTCGGTTACATAAAGGAAAGAGAGGACCTTTTAGGCTTAATTTGCACAGCCTTTACAATTGACGGTAAAAGCCCCCGTATAGCAGGAATTGTTGAATCAAGCGAAACCGCAATTTATTTAACCGAAATTGCAATGGCAAGATACACACGCGCAAGTATAGCCATGTCAAGAACGTTTCTCGCTTCAAAATTTGGCTTTAATCTTTCAAAGGGTGAGGCGGTTCTTGTAATAAGGGATATGCTTGCAGACAAAGAGTATCCAAGCGTGGGAGATACAGCAACGGTTCAAGGTATAAGCTTAACCGTTACGGAAATAATGCGCTCCTACAACAATTACGAAAGCTGGCTTGAGGGCAACGGTATAAAAAAGATTACCGATTATGATTACTTTACTCAGCTTGTAAAGGAGCAAAATCCACAGCTTGAGGAAGGAACAGACGCTTTTTATCAGTTGTATAATGAAATAAACGAAGAAAGATATTTCGAGTATTACGACTATTATTATTCCGATTTTGATAAGTACTGTAAGGATACACTTTTCTTTGACCCGAATTATTTTGAAATGTGGCTTTATATAGAAAAGGGAGTAGAGGATGCAAAATACTCATTGCTTCCGGAGCAATTCTATAAGGCAAATGCGTATAAAAAGTTGTACGGACACTATCCAACCGTAATGGAGCTTGAGCATATGTATGATAGATTACCGTATCTTGACTTGAAGGAATATATCATAGCATATGAAAATGAGTTTTATTCCTTGAGTAAAGAGGTATTGAATGACAGTGCATATTTATTAAGCGACGAGGACTACATAGCAACATCAAAAATGCTTGGAAAAACAGATTGGATTGCGGATTACGGTATAACTACGGACTCATATACAGTTATTCACTCAACAAATCCAAAGCTGACAGAGAGCTGGCTAAACCAAGAGTTTTCAGAAATCGAGCCACCAAATGAATATTGGGACGCCCTCATTACACCGAATGACCTGTTTGACTCTGTAATATACGAAAATGTTACCGCAATTATAACAAGCATAGTTACATTGCTCATTATACTTGTGTTAATGAGCCTTTGTATGTACTTTATAATGCGTTCGTCGCTTATGAACAGAATAAAAGAGGTTGGAATATACAGAGCCATAGGAGTAACTAAGAAAAATCTTGTTTTCAAGTTTTTCATAGAGGTTGTGGTTCTGACACTGTTAACAGTCCTTGTGGGCTATATCATAGTCAGCGTATTCTTGTACGCCTGCTTATCAATATCGCCATTGGTTGGAGAAATCTTTTATTATCCCATATGGCTTGCAGGCATAGATTTAGTAGTTCTGTGTCTTATAAGCCTGTTCTTCGGCATACTGCCGATTTTATCGCTTTTGCGTAAAACCCCAAGCGAAATATTGGCAAAATACGATATATAAAGTAAAGAGCTATTTGGAGCTAATATGCCAAATAGCTCTTGTTCTTTGTAAAAAATAACTAAAACATAAAAATAATCGTTATTTAAGATTGACATTTTGACTAAATAATGTTAAACTATTATTAACAAATATTCTTTTAGGAGACATTAATGAGAAGAAAAGCACTTAGACAAATGTCTAAAATCATCTTTGGGGCTTTAATCGTTTTTGCCCTTGCTCTTACTGCCTATGCTCAAGATGAGCAATCGGGCGCGTTAGAGTATTCCTTTAATGATGACGGTACTTGCTCCGTTATAGGAATAGGCTCGTACGTGGGAAGTGATATTACTGTTCCTTCGGAATATAACGGATATTCGGTTACACGTATTGAGGACAAAGCCTTTTATGATAATACAGAAATTACAAGCGTAACAGCTCCAAGCGTCAAATCTATAGGTGACTTTGCGTTTCATTATTGCATTTCACTTGAATCAATTTCCTTTGATAATGTTGAAATTGTAGAGGATAGCGCCTTTTATTTTTGTACAGAGCTTACCGAGGTTAATTTAGGCGAAAAATTAGAAACGGTAGAAAGATATGCCTTTTATAACTGTACAGACATTGACGTATTGGTGCTGCCGAATACTACAAGAGAGCTACAGGAAGCTGCCTTTAAGTATTGCAGTAACATTATAAAGCTTACCTTAGGAGAGGTCTTAGGCATATCCAAGGACGAGAATAATGATGCTGATTTAGTAGCAAGCAATGCCTTTGCCGAGTGCAACAAAATAGTTGAAGTTTACAATTATTCAAAATATAATCTGTACTTTGGCAGTACAGAGGCAGGCGGCGCAGGCACTTATTCATTAACGGTACATACTGACAAGGATGAACCGAGTATTCTTACATGGCGTGATGATGGCTTTGTTTTTGCAACCGTAGACGGTGCAAATTATTTAGTCAGCCATATCGGTAAGGAAACGGAGCTTGTACTCCCAAACAGCTTTAACGGAAGCAAATATGCAATTTACCACTTTGCCTTTGTAAATCGCACAAGTCTTGAAAAAATTGATTTAGGCACAGGAATAACAACAATAGGCGTATGTGCCTTTGATTTTTGCGCAAATGTAAAGACCCTTGTAATTCCCGAGGGTGTTTGGAAAATAGGCGGTTTGGCATTTAACGACTGTCACTTGCTTGAGTCTATTACCTTGCCAAGCACACTTGAAAGCATAGGTGCAGGTGCATTTCAAAAATGCTATAATTTGAAAGCGATTAAAATTCCTGATAGTGTGACTGAAATTTCATATGGAATGTTTATTTCTTGCCTTTCTCTTGAAAGCATTAATATTCCGTCAACTATTACAAAAATAGACGATTGTGCCTTTCA
>JAFTZI010000031.1 GCA_017461055.1 Clostridia bacterium
GCTTCACTTTCGGTGTTAAACTTTATGTATTTAGTATAACTTGCTTTTGTGTGAGGACAAAAACCTTTAATGTGCAATTTTCTGGTTTTCATATTATACAAATATTCCATTAAATCCCTCCCTTGAAAAATAAAAAGTGCGCCAACCAAGGTCAGCGCACCGAAAAACGCAGAACCCCAATTGTCGCCAAACAAACTCTGAGCAATATGGGTTCCATACTATAATCAGGCAGGGAACTGCATTTTTACCAAATGCAAAAAGCCTAAAAATAGTATAGACAAAAAAAGGTATAGTTATCCCATGAAAAATTACCCATAAATTGCATATTAAGTTTGTTTGGCACCTTAAATTATATCACAACTTGTCTGATTTGTAAATACTTTTTAGAGAAATGTTGCTTTACAAATGATAAAGAACTAAAATGTGTACACGTACATAATATAATTTTTACAAAATCGAATGTATAATTATCAACTATTTGACCGGAGACATATTCAATAAGCGCATTTTGCTTCGTTCCAAACGAAGTACACAATTAACGAAAAGCTTGTATAAACGAAATTATCGGGTGACGGTACACCACATGAGCAACGAGCAATCAACATTTGAAAAACACACAAGCGAAGAAAAGCAATCTTTGCTTGTGTGTTTTAATCAATCTTTGTCATTAAATTGATATTGAAAATCCCAATAATTTATGCAACAGTAAAGAGTGTCATCTTCCCGCAGATACAGCTTGCCATCTTTTGCATAAATACGGTCTATTTCGCCCTTAACGGTAATATAAAATCTTGGCACGTAAAGCTTGTATTCGGTGTCGGAATTATCATCGCATTGAAAATGCCACACATCGTTTAGCAAGATTTCATTGATTTTGGTAATGCTTTCGCCTAACTCTAATGTGAAATCAAGATAAATAATTTGCGAGGTTTCTTCCGTAAAGCTCAAATTTCTCCAAGCCTCGTAATTTGGAATAAATGTGCAGTCTGTAAATGCATCTTGACTAAAGTTGACATAGAAGGGAACGGGGTTTCCAATACCCACATATCCGCCTAAGGCATCAATGCTTTTCTCGTTATAGCTTTCGGGAATTGAAATCACCATATTATCCCGACTTCCGTCCCATAGATAAGACACTGCAAAGCAATCGTCTCCCTTGGTGTTTTCACATATTGTAAAATCACCGTAGTATCTTTCTGCATAATTCCTGCTACATGAGAAGAGAGAAAAGGCAAATATAAAAATCAAAGCTATTGATAAAATGCGTTTCATAACACCTCTCCTTTGTGTGGGTTTTCACCTTATTTTTAATCAGCAAAGCTATGTATATAATCGTAATAATAAATGTAGTGTCCGGCTTCCTTGTCTATCAACTCATCAGTGCTTTTATCATACAGCTTTCCGTCCCTCGAATAAAAGTGTTCATTTTCACTGTATACATAGACATAAAATCTTGGAATGTAAGCCCTGTAACAAACAGGCTCGCTATCCTTGATTTTTAAAAGTGAGTAGTTAAGAGAAAGACGGTTATTGATTTCGGTAATGTTTTTTCCTATAGTAAGCTCGAAGTCGATATATATAATTTCTGTGTTATTCTCATTAGGATTAGCAACCTCAGGCCATACTATATATTCATCAGAGGATGAGTAAAATTTACTGATATCAATATGAAATCCAACAGGCACCCCGCGTCCGTAATAGCCGCCCAAGGAAGTAATTGCTTTACCGTTATGTTCATCGGGAATGATTATTTTTTTGCCATCGTCACTTCCGTCCCAAATATACGTTCCTAAAAAGCAATCATCTCCATGCTTATTTTCGTATAATATAAAA
>JAFTZI010000032.1 GCA_017461055.1 Clostridia bacterium
CAAGCTTTTGGCAAGAGTAGTTGCAATGAACGAAGCGGGCGAAAAGAGAGTTTTGAAGACATGGTCCCGCAGCTCCACTATATTCCCCGAATTTGTTGGCCACACAATCGCTGTTCATGACGGAAGAAAACACGTTCCGGTATATGTTACAGAGGATATGGTAGGTCATAAGCTGGGAGAATTCGCTCCCACAAGAACCTACAAGGGCCATGCGGGCGCAAAGAGTAAATAAGTAAGGAGGACATGACAAATGGAGGCTAAAACACAGGCCAAGGCAATACTGCGTTATGCACGTATTTCGCCCAGAAAAGTCAACATTGTAAACGACCTTATCAGAAATAAAAATGTAGGCGTTGCAAGAGGTATTCTTATGAATACACCTAAGGCTGCAAGCGAACTTCTTATAAAGCTCCTTGACAGTGCAGTGGCAAATGCTGAAAATAATTTCGGTATGGATGCTGATAAGCTCTATATCGCTGAAATCTATGCAAATGCAGGTCCCACACTCAAGAGAGTAAGACCCAGAGCACAGGGCAGAGCATTCCGCATCAGAAAAAGAACAAGTCACATTACAATCGTTGTAAAAGAAAAAGAGTAAGGAGGCGTAAAATATGGGTCAGAAAGTTAATCCGCACGGTCTTAGAGTCGGTATTATCAAGGATTGGGACTCCAGATGGTACGCCGAGGACCATATGTTTGGAGACAATCTTGTAGAAGACTACAAGATCAGAGAATATCTTAAGAACAAGCTCTTCAGCGCAGGCGTTGCAAAGCTTGAAATTGAGAAAAAGGCTAACACAATCAAAATTTCTATCCACACAGCGAAGCCCGGTATCATTATCGGTAGAAAAGGTGAGGATATCGAAAAGCTTAAGGCAGAGGTTTCTAAGCTTACAGATAAGCAGGTGTTTATCAACATCGTTGAAATCAAGCAGCCTGACCTCAGTGCACAGCTCGTTGCTGAAAGCATTGCATCTCAGCTTGAAAGACGTATCTCTTTCCGTCGTGCAATGAAGGGTGCTATGAGCCGTGCTATGAAGATGGGTGCTAAGGGTATCAAGACAACCTGTAGCGGTCGTCTCGGCGGTGCTGAAATCGCAAGAAGCGAGCATTACCATGAAGGTACTATTCCGCTTCAGACACTTCGTGCAGATATAGATTACGGCTTTGCAGAAGCTAATACCACATATGGTAAGATCGGCTGTAAGGTTTGGATTTACAAAGGCGAGGTTCTTGCTGAGGCTAAAAAGCCTAAGTCTCAGGAAGGAGGAAGAAAATAATGTTAACACCTAAGAGAGTTAAACATAGAAAGCAGTTTCGTGGAAGAATGACAGGTAAGGCTCTTCGCGGTAACACAGTTACCTACGGTGAGTTCGGTCTTCAGTCCCTCGAACCCTGCTGGATTACAAGCAATCAGATCGAGGCAGCCCGTGTTGCTATGACTCGTTATATTAAGCGTGGTGGTAAGGTTTGGATCAAGATTTTCCCCGACAAGCCCATCACAGAAAAGCCTGCTGAAACCCGTATGGGTAGCGGTAAGGGTTCACCTGAGTACTGGGTAGCAGTTGTTAAGCCCGGCAGAGTGATGTTTGAAATTGGCGGCGTTGCGGAAGAAACAGCTCGCGAGGCTCTTCGTCTTGCTATGCACAAGCTTCCCGTAAAGTGCAAAATCGTTGCGCGCGAAACACAGGAAACGGAGGGTGACAACGAATGAAAATCAAAGAAATTCGTGATTTAACTACCGAAGAATTACAGCTCAAAGTTACAGAGCTTAAGAAGGAACTCTTTTCGCTGAGATTTTCTCTTGCGACAAATAACCTTGAAAACCCCATGAAGATATCCACAATCAAGAAGGATATTGCAAAGGTTCTCACAGTTATCCGCGAGAAAGAATTAAAGGGCGAAGAGTAAGGCATAGGAAGGAGGAAATTTAAATGGCTGAAAGAAATTATCGTAAGGTAAGAATCGGCAGAGTCGTAAGCGACAAGATGGACAAGACAATCGTTGTTGCAATCGAAGACAGTGTAAAACATCCTCTCTATGGCAAGGTTGTTAAAAGAACTGTAAAAATTAAAGCTCATGATGAGGAAAACACCTGTGGTATCGGTGATCGTGTTAAGGTTATGGAAACACGTCCTTTGAGCCGCGACAAGAGA
>JAFTZI010000033.1 GCA_017461055.1 Clostridia bacterium
ACCGTTGAAAGAATTGTTGGCGCCGATGCAACCGTTGTGGTAACAAACGAGCTTGAAGCAGATGCAAAAGCAACCTTTAATCCAAATGACGGTGTAATATACATAAACAATAACGCAGACTTAACAAAAAAGGACGTAGCTAAGGCTGTGGCATTGCACGAGGTAACACACACCACAGAAGGAACAAAATCATATGCAAGGCTTGTGGAGCAAATAGAGGCAGTTGTTAATGATAAAAACGCTCCGGAAAGCGTTAAAAAAATCGTTGGCGATTTTACCAAAAGACAAATGAGCGCTTCATCGGCTTACGAAAGCGAAATGGAACCCTTAAACCTCACACAGACCAAATACCTTGTTGACACCGAGGTAAATGCTGACCTTATAGGCGATCTGCTAAGCGACGATTACTTTATCGACAAGCTTGCCGAGAGGGACGAAGGCTTATTAAAAAAGCTCTATAACTCCTTCAAAAACCGAGCTAACGCAAAAAAATCCGAGCTTGGCCCGGACGGTATCAAATATTTAAACAAGCTTGCTACCAAATTTGGCAAAGCCATCGACAAACGCGCCGGCGGCGTCAAGCTCTCCCAGATTGGTGGGGATGAGACGAAAAAAGAAACGCTCGCGACAAGTGAAATGAATGTGCGATTCAGCAAAAAGCAAATTTCGGGAACGAATGAATGTTTTGTAATAATAGAAAAAGAATCGATTGATGCGCTTAATCAATTTCCTGGAGATTCGTTGGCTGCCAAGGTCAGAAATTACATTAAGCAATACAGGGGAACTGTATTGCCACTTGGCGAAGCAAAAAAAGCGTTTATGCGAAGAGAGGCAGAAGGGGAGTATACCAATCCTGCGAAAAACATTTCACCGAATGATTATAACAACAAATTAAATGCAGCATCGGAAATTGTTAATTTATTATCTTGTGCAAAATTTTCACATCACAAGGCAGATAACGGAAGGCATCCTGATGCAGTGAGAGGTTGGGATTATTATTCGATTAAGTATGTAGTACCTGATGAACAAGGATGTTTGCACGCTTACAAGGGCGAAATACAAGTTAAGTTAATCCAAAGAGGCGATTGCTTCTATGATATAACAAAAATAGAGGACATTACAAGCGGCTCTGCAGGTCAAACCTTAATAAAGGCCGCCGGCTCCGCTCAAACATCCTCTAATAATAGTATACCCGAAACCACAGAAAAAATCAATAGTTCTGACGAAAGAAAATCAAAAAAACGTTCATACGACCCAAAAAACGGTAAGGACATTACCTTTGAAGAAGTGCAAGGCGGTGTCAAGGTTAACTTTAATGACTTTGATACAGCCAAAAGTAATGACAAAAGTAATGACTTTGAAGTGGCAGAGAAGACGAGAAAAGACAGCTTGGATGCGCTGATTGAGAATACCGAGCCACCAAGGAAAGACTCTGTTTATGTTGACAACAGCTTACTTCGTAGAGTTACAAACAATACTAAGGCTAAAAAATTCACTCGAAAAGATGTTAAGAATATCGTTGATGAATTGTTAAGCCAGGATGGATATTTCGGTGATAATTTTATTCATCTTAAAGGAAAGCAACGAGCAGAGGCAGAAAGAATGCTGTGGCAGGAGCTTAACACTAAGAGCGAAGGTGAGCTTGGCAGTACTGCACTCGATATAGCTGATTATATCATTCGTAACACTATTGCAACAGAATATCTTGAGGTGACAGAGGATGTGCAGCTTGCAGTACAATTTGTAGATGCAATCAAGCCTTATCTGCACAATATGAACCTTGAAGCTATCAAAGGTGACATCAAAGCTAAGTTTGATGATAATAATACTCCGTATCTAATGTGGGCAGTGCGTAAGAACAGTGACTTTAGAGGCTATACAGCCGACGAGGTTAAGCAAGAGCTTGAGGCACTTGGTCTTGGCTTTGCATTTGAAAAGACAAGCGAGGCAGATATATTCTTTGAAATTAACGACCTTTACAAATTAGCTAAGCAAACAATAATAGATGCTACACCCTCAAAGCAAACATTGTTAACTGCCATCGGCACCGATGAGGCTAAGAAACTAAAGCAAAAGCTTGCTAAAGATATTGTGGAAGCACAGTATACAAAAGGTACAGAAACAAGCTTCTATAAGCTTCAGCAAAAGTATATTGACAAGATAGCCAAGCTAGGAAACGAGGTAAAGGCAGCTCATAGACGTAATACTCTTGAGAACAGAATACTCAAGAAAACTAAGAAAATATCAGACTCCAATAAGCATACCTTTGCAAATGCAACAGAAATACAGACTAATGCATTGAAAAATATTAAGTCCCTACTCTCAAGAATAAATTCACGTGAGCAGGTTAATAGAACCTCAATGCGAGAGATAATGAAGGAGCTGTCCCTATGGTACAGTCAAGATAATCCTGTCCTTGGCTACACCGACGAACAACACCCCGGCTTTTACAGTAAGCAAATAGCTGAACTGCTAAGATATTTTAGTGATTCAGAGATTGCTACGACAGCAATTGACGGTGATAATGCATCATATGAAGCCGTTGGAAAAATGGATTCCGTAAAGTTGGTTACGGGTCAAGAATTTGCAAAGGGTGAAGTAGACCTTGTTACACAGGTTGAAAGTTACTTTAAAAATTTTGGTTCGCAAGTGACAAATGCTGAGCTTGGTGAAGTCATTATTGACAAACGAGGAATAAAAGATGATATTGCACATGGCTTAGGTAGAAAAAAAGCTGCAACATTTGCAGCGGTACCTGAGGTTATTCAAAATGGTAAGGTGGTAGATTACCAAAAGAATTGGAAGGGTAGAAATTACGATACAGCAGTAATTGCTGCACCCATAACTGTTGGTAGCGACAGGCATTATATGGGAGTTGTAGTTATTCAAAATAAGGAAAACAATAGGTTTTATGTACATGAGGTTGTGTCAATTAAAAAAGAAGGTGCGCAACCGTTCAAGACCGGCCTTGTTGAGAATAACTCAAACGCCGGCGGTGACGCACCTTCTGTAATTAGTATACTACAAAAAATCGTAAATTACAATAGTGAAAACACAAATCGTGCAAAAAAAGAAAAGCCATTATCTATTGACGAGCTTGAACATGTTAACATAATACTGCACCATATGAACCATATTTTTGAAAATTACGGTAAGATATGGAAGGGCGGCAAATACGTTGAGACTGCCGATGTTGTTAAGACGTATTATGAGGTCCTTGAGGATACAGAAAAGAATGTTTCTTCATTTGAAAGAATGTTCCTTCAGAATAAATACAACAGATATTTCCTTGACCCTATGTCAGTGCTTGCTACCTGGGACGGACACGACCCTAATGGCTACTTCACCACTACATACAAGGAATTTGTTGAGGGCTTAATAGGTCAGCGCCATGACGAAATGCAGGTCCTTGCAGAGCTTGACGAATTTCGTAACGATAAGAAAAATAAAGC
>JAFTZI010000034.1 GCA_017461055.1 Clostridia bacterium
AAGGTTTTATATCACGACACTAATTCCAATGAATTGGTTGGAATTTCACGTATATTCAAATATTTGCAGGAAACTGCCACAAGTCAAATGAGGGGTCAGCGTCCGTCATACAATGAGCTTTTAAGTCAGAACAAGGCTTTTATTTTAAGCGGTATTCGTGTTGAATGCTATGAGCCGCTTTCGTACGGTGAAAAAATTACTGTGCAGACATGGGGCTGTGACGCAAGGGGCTTTACCTTTCCGCGTTCATACAGAATTTTGCGTAATGATGAGGTTGTTTGCGAGGCAAATTCCACATGGGCACTTGTTGACACACGCACAAAAAAGCTTATTAAAGCAAGCGAGGTTGAGTTAAATTATACTCTTGACAAGCCCTTGGAGCTTTCAAATCCCGTGCGCATAAGAATACCGAGCGAGCTTCAAATGTCCTTGGTTGGCGAATATACAATTCGTTACACAGACACAGACATTAACGGTCATATGAACAACACAAACTATCCCGATATGCTATTTAATGCTCTGCCCTCTCCCCAAAGCAAGCTTGTTAAGTCAATTGCCATTTCCTATCAAAACGATGCAAAGGCAGGAGATTATTTAAAGCTTTATATGGGCAAAACCGACGGAAAATACTATATGCGCTCTGTTCATGAGGACGGAAGAATAAATGTTGAGGCTGAAATAATTGTAGAAAATTTAGGCTAATATTGACTAAATGGGAAAAGTGTCGTTTTTATTACAAAATATACTTGTTGACAAAGTGAATATTTTATGATATTATTTTCTTGACAAAAAAGAAAAGGAGATTATTATGCAGAAAATCATTTGTAAAAAGCTTTACGATACAGAAGCATCTGAGATAGTTAAAAAGGTTACATATGGCGAGTTCGGTGATGTGGCAGGCTATGAGGAAACTCTTTATGTAACAAGCGACGGCTCTTATTTCCTTTATGAAAACGGTGGAGAAAACTCCATTCATCCAAAGGAAAACATTAAGAGAATGTCTAAAAAGACTGCTGAAGATTGGTTAAAGAACAACTAAAAAAGAACGTAGCGTGTCCTTTTTGAAAGAACACGCTATTTGCTATGCCTTGCACCTAAAACCTAACTATTTAGAGATGATTTTTGGTGCGGAGGAGGAAGTTTTACTGACGTAAGACAACGACGACAATCCTAAAAGCGCTTTAAATAGTAGGCTTTAGGCTGATTCGTACCATTCCCGCAAGGCATACTGAAATAAGGATGTTAAAGGATTTTGTATGGACAATAATAACTCACCTAAAAGAGAAAGGCTCGGAAGTCGCTTAGGCTTTATTCTTCTGAGCGCAGGCTGTGCCATCGGTATCGGTAATGTATGGAGATTCCCTTACATTACTGCAAAAAACGGTGGTGGACTTTTCGTGCTTTTGTACCTTATTTTCCTTGTTATTATGGGTATTCCCGTAATGTGTATGGAATTTTCAATGGGCAGGCACGCACAGGCAAGCCCTGTAAGAATATATCACAAGATTAAGCCGCAGGACAAAAAATGGCGCGCTCACGGCTATTCCTCACTTATCGGAAACACTATACTTATGATGTTTTACACCGCGGTTACTGCGTGGATGCTTCAATACTTTGTTTATATGATAAGCGGCAAGTTTAACAGCGTTACCGACACAAACGGTGTTTCTCAGATTTTCGGAGAGATGCTCTCTCAACCCCTGACTATGATTTTACTTGTTGCCTTTGTAGTTGTTTTAGGCTTTTTGGTATGCTCCTTTGATATGCAAAAGGGACTTGAAAAGGTTACAAAGATTATGATGGTTATGCTACTGGGTCTTATAATAGTTTTGGCAATTCATTCCTTTACTCTTGAAGGCGCAGGCGAGGGCTTAAGGTTCTATCTTATGCCAAGCCTTTCAAAAATGCAGGAAATCGGCTTTTTCACTGTAGTGGTTGAGGCTATGAATCAAGCCTTTTTCACTCTCAGCTTAGGTATAGGCGCTATGGCTATTTTCGGTAGCTTTATCGGCAAGGAACGCTCACTTTTAGGCGAAAGCATTAATATTGCCTGTCTTGACACCTTTGTTGCAATCGTTTCGGGACTAATTATTTTCCCTGCATTCTTTACCTATATGCCCGATGCCGATATTACACAGGCAGCAGGACCAAACCTTATTTTTGTAACTCTGCCAAACATATTTATTAATATGCCTCTTGGCAATTTATGGGGAGCTTTGTTCTTCCTGTTTATGTCCTTTGCCGCGCTTTCCACAATCTTTGCGGTGTTTCAGAACATTTTGTCCTGTGTGCAGGAAATCACAGGCTGGGGCAAGAAAAAGACCTGTATTATTTGCGGCATTGCCATATTTATTCTCTCTATTCCCTGCGTTCTCGGCTTTAATGTATGGGCAGGCTTTGAGCCTCTCGGTCAAGGCACGGGCATTATGGATTTGGAGGACTATATTGTAAGCAATATTCTGCTTCCCTTAGGCTCACTTGTAATTGTGCTTTTCTGTAACCACAAATTCGGTTGGGGCTTCAAAAGCTTTCAGGAAGAAGCAAACCAAGGAAAGGGCTTAAAGATTAAAAACTGGATGAGAATTTATTTTGCATACGTTTTGCCCTTCATAATTTCCGCAATATTGATTTACGGAGTTATCTCCCCCTTTATATGATTAAAAAGCACAGGAAAAACCTGTGTTTTTTATTTACAAGTCATCTTATAAATGGTATAATTTATTATATTAACCATCTAAGGAGCTATTATGTTTAAAAACGCAAAATGGATTTGGTATAAGGAAACAGGGGATGTAAACAGCTACGGGGAGTTTTTCGGTGAATTTAATTCCTGCGGAAATGAAATGCTCAGGCTTAGCTGTGACGGTGACTACACCCTATTTATAAACGGAAAATATGTATCAAGCAATCAATATGGAGATTTTGAGCATTACAAGTCCGTTGACGAAATTGATATTTCCGAATATGCGGTAAACGGTACAAACCGTTTAGCCCTCATTGTGTGGCATTTTGGCAAGGACACACAGCGATACAAGAAATATAAGGCGGGGGTAATTTTTGAGCTTACAGACAAAAACGGTATATGCTTATCAAGTGACAAGCATATTTTGTCAAGGCAAAGTGTGACCTATGTAAGCGGATTTGAAAGGGAAATCACCTCTCAGCTTGGCTTTAGCTACAAATATGATGCTACAAATGAGGATTTATGGACACAGGGTCACGTAAGCTCTTTTAGCAATTCGGTGGAAATAAACAAAAACTGCACCTTTGTTCCACGTCCCAACAAAAGGCTTTGCTTAGGCGAATTTGTGTCCGCTTCTGAGATTTACAATCAAGGTAATGCGCGCGTTTTCGACTTAGGACGGGAATATGTGGGTCTTTTGTCCTTTAAATTAACCTCACCCTGTGTAGATAAAATCAATATTTCATACGGAGAGTATTTAGAAAACGGTTTTGTAAAAAGGATTATACACTCAAGAGATTTCAGTATTGATTATGTAGCAAGAGCAGGTGAGCAGGCACATACGAGCTATATGCTGAGATTTGCTTGCAGATACATACAAATAGAATGTAACGAGGACACCGTAATTAACGAAATCGGCATCATTCCCCAGTACTACCCTACTAAAGAAAAGCAATTTGAATGCTCAGAGGCGATTGATACGGAAATATATTCGGCTTGTCTTAACACGCTTAAGCTTTGCATGATGGAGCATTATGTTGATTGTCCTTGGCGCGAGCAATGTCTATACGCATTTGATTCAAGAAATCAAATGCTAAGCGGCTATTATGCCTTTGACGGTGGCAATTTTGAGTATGCGAAAAGCAATTTGCTTTTAATGAGCAAGGACTTAAGAAATGACGGCTTGCTCTCTATTTGCTACCCCTGCGGAATTGATTTGACAATTCCGTCCTTTTCCCTGCATTATATTACTGCAATCAAGGAATATATTGAGCATTCGGGGGACACAGGCATAATAAAAGAGGTTGACTTCAAGCTAAGAGAAATACTAAGCACCTTTTTAAATAACTGTAAGGACGGAGTAATTTGCACCTTTACAAATAGCTGTCATTGGAATTTCTACGATTGGTCACCGCTTTTAGATGGCTATATTCCGGACGAGGAAAAGGGTCAGGCTGATGCTATGGCAAGCCTTTTAACCCTTTTAGCTCTTAAAGCTTACAAAAAAATATGTAAGCTATGCTCCCTGCCCTTTGAGCTTGAGGAAAAAATCAATTCCCTTGCGCTTAACATAAAAAAGCAATTTTACAGCTACGAGAAAAATGCGATACTAATTAGGGGCGAAGCAATAGAGCTTGCCAATGCCTTGTCGGTTTTGGCAGATGTTACCACCTATGAGGAAAGCAAGAAAATATGTGAATTATTGACACAGGGTGACTTAATTTCCTGTTCCTTAAGTATGAAATGCTTTATTTATGATGCGCTTTTAAAGACCGATAAGGAAAAATACAAGGATTTTATTTTGAGCGATATAAGAAGAAATTACACGCCTATGCTTGTAACGGGAACTGTTTGGGAAACGGTTATCGGTAAAGAGGACTTTGGCGGGGCAGGCAGCCTGTGTCACGGCTGGAGCAGCATGCCTATTTATTACTTTAATATTATTAAAGACAATTAAGCAATGTAAAAGGTGGCGGGTTAAACCTGCCGCCTGTGATTTTTAATTGACAAGTAAGCTAATGTGTGCTACAATTATTATATTTAAATTCGGAGGTGAGAAATATGAGTGTAAATGCAGACAGCAAGTTTATAAAAATGACGGTAACACCTATACCTCGCCTTGTTTTATCTCTTGGCATACCAACAACTATCAGTATGCTTATTACCAATATATACAATATGGCGGACTCATATTTTGTCAGCCGTATTTCCCTAAGCGCAGGCGGTGCTACAAGCGTTGTTTTTGGTATTATGTCTATTTTACAGGCATTCGGCTTTATGTTTGGGCACGGTGCGGGCAGTAAAATCAGCCGCTTGCTTGGTGAAAAGCGAGTAAAGGAGGCAAACACCTATGCCACAACAGGCTTTTTCTATTCTCTTGCCTGCGGTGTAATTATTGCCGTCTCAGGACTTGTTTTCTTAGAGCCGCTGATGAGGCTTTTGGGCAGCACGGACACTATTTTACCCTATGCAAAGGACTATGGATTTTGGATTTTAATTGCCGCTCCCGCTATGACATCAAGCTGTGTTTTGAATAACATATTAAGATATGAGGGAATGGCAACCCTGGCTATGATTGGCTTAACAACAGGCGGTATTTTGAACATTATACTCGACCCTGTGTTTATTTTCGTCTTTAATATGGGAATTGGCGGCGCAGGACTTGCAACTGCCTTGTCCCAGTATATTTCATTTTTTATTCTTTTGTCTATGTTTGTTTTCAAAAGGACGCAAAGCAAGCTGAGCTTAAAATATTTTGCTAAGAGCCTTAAGGTAATCGGTGAAATAATAGCGACAGGCTTGCCAAGCTTTGCAAGACAGGGCTTGAACAGCGTTTCCACAATGGTTTTAAATTCACAGGCGAAAATGTTTGGCGATGCGGCTATTGCTGGTATGGGCTATGTAGCAAGAGCTTCAAGCTTAATTTTCTGTGTGGGTCTTGGCATAGGTCAGGGCTTTCAGCCTGTTGCCGCCTTTAATTACGGTGCGCAAAAATACTCACGTGTTAAAAAGGCAACTGTTTTTACAATGATTTTCGGCGCTTTGTTTATCGGTGCAATTGCTATTGCTTGCTTCGTTCTTGCACCACAAATAATAAGCCTGTTCAGAAATGAGCCCGAGGTTATTCAAATCGGTAGCGATGCGTTGAGAATACAATGCGTATTCCTTGCTTTTCTGCCCGTTTCCGTTGTTGCCACAATGCTTTTCCAAAGCATTGGAAAAAGCCTTCTTGCCCTTGTGATTTCCTGCCTGCAAAACGGTTTAATTTTCATTCCTCTGTGCTTGATATTGCCCCGTTTTATAGGTATATTAGGGCTTCAAATTTCTCAACCGCTTTCTTACCTTGCATCAATTTTAATTTCAATTCCTATGCTGATTTGTTTTTTCAAAAAGCTCCCACAGGATTGTGAACAATAAGAAAAGAGGACTGTCGCGTTTTGCGACAGTCCTCTTTTCTTACTGTGGGTCGAAGTAATCAATAGTATTTATTTTGCCTGTTATAAATTCCATAAAGCTGTCGTATTGCAGCTTGTTTTCAAAGGCATCAATAGGCAGGATGTATGCCATTAGGCTATTAACGTGAAAATACAATGCTCTGCCCTTGACAACACTAAGCCTTTCAATGCTTGAATATTTCTGCTCCGTTTTTGTTTCGGGAGTTGCCTCGGTAAAGGTTTCATCGTAAAACTCAATTGTGGAATTCGGTGAGTAGCCTACCTTGCCCTTTTTTCTCAGGCTTTTAATATTAGCCTTTAAGCTGAAGATAATAAATTTTTTCAAAAACAGCTCCATCAGCACCAAAACAATCAAAAGCGGAATTATGCCAATAAGCGCATCAGCCGAAAATCCGTTTATAGCCAAGGACACCAGCATAAATATGCCCAAAATAACCGCTACCATAATTCGCATGGAAATAATTTGCCCGCGTCCGTAATGTGACCTGAAATTCCAAAACCTATTGTATTCCAAATAGTCATTGTCGGTTAAATTTACATTAAATTTAAATTGCATAAAGCGTATAAATCCTTTCTGTTTAAACTTCCTTGAACATTTCAAGCTTGGCTTTTCTTACGGTTTTTGTAAAAAAACTTGGCGCAAGCCTCGGGAATAGACGATACATAAGGCTCATTAGGTGTCCGTCGGAGCCTAAAACTATTCTCTTTTTTCTTTTGCGTGCGCGCCTTAAAAGCTTTTTAACTGTTTTTTGCGGGTCGGCACTAACACGGTTGATTAGCTTTGCGTCCTTTTGGGCTACGCTCTGCTCCTTCATTATATCTGTTTTTACAAAGCCCGGCATTACGCAGGACACGGAAATGTCCCTTTCCTCACAGGCAAGGGCTTCGGAAAATCTTAAAAGCGCGCCCTTTGATGCAGAGTAAGCGCCAATTCCCCCAAAGGAGCAAAGAGCCGATGCGCTTGAAACATTAATAACCATACCGCCCTTTTTAATTATGGGCATTATAATTTTACAGGAATACACACAAGACATAAAATTAACGTCCATTGCTCTTTCTATGTCCTCAATGCTTGTATTTGCCACCCTTGAAAATTTAGGCAAAATTCCTGCGCAGTTTATTAAAATATCGGGCTCTTCCTTAACCGTGTCAAAATAAATCTTAAGCTTTTCCCAGCTCCCCTTATCTGTTACATCCATAGTACAGCACATAAAATTGTAAGGGCCTAATTCTTCCCTTAGCGCCTCTAATTTTTTAACGCTTCTTGCAATACCGTACACCTTGCAATTGTATTTTTGAATTAAGGTCCTTGCTATTTCATAGCCTATACCTGAGGTTGCTCCTGTTACTATTGCAATTTTATTGTTATAATCGAATTTTTTCATTATATACCTCGCTACAAAAAGGGCAGAGTCTTTCACAAGACTTGTGAAAACCTCTACCCAAGAGAATCTATTTGACTTATCTTTGTACGCGTCCGCTTCCGCCACCCTTGATTAAGCCTTCAACCTCACTTACGCTGACTAAGTTATAGTCGCCAATGATTGTGTGCTTTAAGCAAGAAGCAGCAACCGCAAATTCAATAACATCCTGTGAGGACTTGTTCATTAAGCAAGCATAAATAAGTCCACCGCCGAAGGAATCGCCGCCGCCAACACGGTCAACGATATGTATATTGTAGGAGCGAGAGAAATAATACTCATTCTCTGCCTTGTCGTAAAGCATAGCCGCCCAAATGTTATCATTTGCAGAAATGCTTGTACGGAGTGTAATAGCAACTCTCTTACAGCCAAAACGGTCTGACAATTGCTTTGCAACACTCTTGTAGCCCTCGTGATTTACAACACCCTTATCAACGTCTGTATTCTCAGCCTTGATGCCGAATACCTTTTCAGCATCCTCCTCGTTAGCAATGCAAACATCAACATAGCTCATAAGCTCGCCCATTACCTTGCCTGCCATTTCGCTTGTCCAAAGATTTTTTCTGAAGTTTAAGTCACAGCTTGTTGTAATACCCTTAGCGCGACAAGCCTTTAATGCGTCCAAGCAAATTTCGGGAAGCTCGCCGCCCAAGGCTGGTGTAATTCCTGTAAAGTGGAACCAATCAGCACCGTCTAAAATAGTGTCCCAATCAAAGTCGCTTCTCTTTGCAAGAGCTATTGCAGAATAGGCTCTGTCGTAAATAACCTTGGACGGACGCTGAGATGCGCCTGTTTCAAGATAATAAATACCAACTCTGTCGCCGCCTCTTACGATTTTACCTGTGTCAACACCGTAGCGTCTTAAGGAGTTAACCGCTGCCTGACCTATTTCGTGCTTTGGAAGCTTTGTTACATAAGCTGCATCTATACCGTAGTTTGCCAAGGAAACTGCCACATTAGCCTCACCACCGCCGTAGGTTGCGCCAAAGGTGTCTGTCTGTACAAATCTTGTATAGCCTGCCGGATTTAATCTTAGCATAATTTCGCCGAAGCATACTGTTTTCATATTTCTACCTCTTTTTATGTAAATTTTTACAATTCAATTATATATTATTAAGACCCAACAGTCAAGAGCTTTGAATGTATTTTTCATAATAAAATAAGTATTGCTGAGCAATTCCCGCAGTTTTTCCCAAGGCTCCCAAGTCTATACCCTTTGGAAAATATTTTTCCAAGGCTCTTTTCATCCACACATCAATTGGAAATGCCTCTGTCCTTTCAAAGCCGAAAAGCAGAGCGCAGGATGCAACCTTTAGCCCAATGCCCTTAATTAAGCATAGCTCAGCTACACATTTTTCAAAATCAGCTTCGTTTTTTATTCTGTCAAGGCATACTGTTTCATTCTTTATTTTAGCGCAGGCATCTACTATGTATTTTGCGCGGAAGCCTGTTTTTAGCTCAAATATTTCCGCCTCGGTAGCTTGGGACAGCACCTGACAGGACGGGAAGGAATAATAGGTTTTATCCAAAAAACAGATACGTTCCCCGTATTTTTCGCAAAGCGAGGCTATAATTTTCTTAATTCTCGGTATATTGTTGTTTTGAGAAATTATAAAGGAGCAAACTGCCTCCCAGCTATCCTGCCTTAAAATTCTGATACCCTGTGAGCATTCTATTGCTTTGTTCATATGCTCACTTTTTGTCACCTCGGAAATTGTTTTATCTATTATGTCGTAATCAACGTCCAAGGAAAGAAAGGAGCGCCAGATATTAAAATAATCATCACTTGTGGAGTTGTATATAATCAATTCATCACTCTTGTTTTGAGCAAAAACAACGTACCGTCCAAATGCAACACCGCCAAATTCACACTTGTTGCCAAAGAGCGAAACCTCATCAAATCTAAAGCACTGTCCGCAATCAAACGCTTTGAAAATGTCAAGCCTTGGAATATTGGTGACAACAACGTATTTTATGCCGTTTTCAAGGGTATGCTCCCTTATTTCTTCCATAAATCTCTCCTTATTTTTTAAAAAACTCTTGCAATAATTATATTATAACTTTATAATTAAATTAAGTCAACACAGAAAGGGGAAATTTTATGGAGCAAATTTATACCATTCCTATAAATGAAGCATTTGAAAAATGTATGGAGGATGGAGTGTGCGACTGTCCCATTTGCAAGCTTTTTGACAAGCTTGAAAAAAAGGAGATTGAAATGGCGCTTGGCGCATCTATGATGGAGCCTGCCACAAGAATACAAACTAACGAAAGAGGCTTTTGCCCCGAGCATTACAAAATGCTTGTTAATCAAAGCAACAGTCTTTCCTTGGCTCTTGTTTTGGAGAGCCACCTAATGACACTTAAGGAAAAAATGGACGGCAACCTTTTAACTACCATTTTCGGCGGCAAGGCAAGAAACCACATAAAAACCGCTAAGGGTGTTTCAAGCACCTGCTTTATTTGCGAAAGGCTTGAGCCGCACTATAACCGTATGATAGAAAATACTGTTTTATTGTACGCCTATGAGTCACAGTTCAAGGCTAAGCTAAGGGCGCAGAAGTATTTCTGCCTGCCACACTATCAAATGCTTATGGAATACGCAAAAAACAAGCTTGATAAGCAAAAATACGAGGATTTCTTCAAGGATATGTCAGAGGTTGAAAACAAGTATTTTGAAAAAATAATCAAGGATGTAAGCTGGTATTGTAAAAAATTCGATTACCGCTACGACAGCGAGCCCTGGTATGACTCAAAGGATGCTGTTGACCGCGCTATACGCTTCCTTTCAAGCGGAGTTAGCGACGACAAGAGCAACAAATAGCTAAATAAAAGCTACGTTAGCTTGCAAAATGCAAATTAACGTAGCTTTTTTATTTATTTCAGTTAGCTTCAGTTGTAGTAGCAACAGCGCTGTTAGTTACAAGTGTAACGGTTGCGCCTGTTGTTTCATCGGTAAAGCCTTCAAGCGCATTAAAATTGCTGTCCTTGCCAGCTCTTTGTCCCTCTGTCCAGGTTACCTCATATGTAAGCTGAGAGTAGATAAGGAAGTCAAGGGCGCTTCCGTCAAGGTGAAGCTGCGCAAGCTCCTTCTTGGTTGGTCCCCAAAGCAAGAAGGATGATGTAGATGTGTCATCCTTATACGGATAGAAGCTGTAATAGTCAACAAGAGTATAAATAATTGTAGCTGTGTAGGTCTTGTTACCGTTTGCATCTGTTGTAACTGTCAAGTTATCAACATCGGTATCGGTATAGTATCTTCCGTCAACAAAGGAAAGATACAGGTCACGGGCTGTATTATTGAAGAATATTGTTCCCTGCGGCAAATCTACAATTGTTTCTGCCTTTTGGTCAATGTTAACTCTTTCACCCTCTATGGCAAGAGCTTCAGAGGCTCTTAAAATATTGTTTATAGATGAAAGCCAGCTACTGTTTGCTGTTGTGGAGTCATTAAGCAAGGCTTCTATATCAAAATCTCTGTAATATGTAGCATCTCCGCCAAGCTCTAAGTAATAGTTAAGAAGCTCTGTGGCTCTGTCAAGAGTACCTACCATATTACCCAAGTTACTAACACCTGCAACGGTGTCCTCGTTTTGAGCAGAGTCGGCATTTACTTGGTTGGATTTAGCATCATTAATTGAATTTTGAATTGTTGTAGTTCTATCAGCATTAGCTGTAGTTCCCTCAACGGTTGAATACTCTAATCCGCCTATTGAAACCTCATTAGAAACCTTATCGTGAGATCCGCCATTATCATTCAAAAGGGCGTAGGACACGGGAAGAGGCAAATCACGGCAGCTATCGTCTGAAATGTAAACGGTCTTAACTCCGTCAAAAACATATAAGCAGAAATAGAAATATGTTGTATGATGCTCATATGTAATGCCTGTAAATCTACCGTTTACCGTTGCATATTTAGAGCTATCCATTGTAACCTGCTTAATCTTACAGTTTATTGTTTCAGAACCGGTTGTTCCATTCTCATAGCCAAGCGTAAATGTTACGTTTGCGTTTCCAATCGGCGCGCAGGTGCTTGACACAAGCGGTGCGGTTCCTGTGCCCAATAGCTCGCAATGGTCCTCGGCAGCGCCTACTATACCGAACTTAAGGGAGTTGTTCATAACGCTTTGATATTCAGCAAGGGCATCAATGTTTACTGTGTAGCCACAGGTAATTTCAACTGTTCCGCCTGATGTAAAAGCAGTACAGCCATAGCCGTTAAAAGTAAAGATTGGATTTGCAAGCAAGCCCTCCTCGGCACTGCATTTTGCGCATTTCATATATCTTGTTCCGTACTCAGTATAACCGTCTGCATATACAATATGTGTAATGCCTGAGCTATAATCGTGAGAAGCGGCAATTATATCGGTATGTGTTGTGTCGCAGTAAAGACAGGTATGTCTTAAAATACCTTCCTCTGTGCAGGTAGCTGCCTTTGTAATTTGAGATTCGTTTTCGTGCTGCTTAGCTATGGTAGTTTCAGCCATTATTCCACAGGCAGTGCAATAACCGCCGATAACACCTTCAAAAAAGCAGGTTGGCTCCGTTTCTACCATTGAAAAGCTATAGCTATGCTGTGTAATTGTTTCGGTTTTTGTTACAGTACAGCCTGTTATATGGCACTTATATGTAATAGTTGCTTGGCAGTTAGAAACAGTTCTTGATGCTTCTACAAAATTATGTACTATCGGCAATTCTGTTGGATATGTATCTCCGCAATCACAGGTGTGTGTCATACTACCGGTGGTTGTATGAGTTGCGGCAACTGTAACCTCGGAGTGATGCTTGTGAGTTACAGGAATAGTACTTGTGGTTGTTTTGTTACAGCTTGTACAGGTATAGGTCATTACGCCCTCGGTTTGAACAGCGACTCCATTCTCGCCGGCAGTACAGGTAGGCGGGGTTGTAATAGTGCCCTTATACAAGTGCATTGGCTTAAACTCCTGTGTTTCTGAATTGCCACAGGTGCAAGTAAAGGTCAATACACCGTTTGTGACTTTTCCGCAGTCAGGCTGTGTCGTTATTGTCGGCGCACCGTATGCTTTCCCACAATTTAAACAAGTCTTTTCGGCGGCGCTTACGCTTACCGCAAGCATTAATACAAAAGCAAGGGTTATCAAAACTGTTAAAATAATCTTTTTCACAATGTCCTCCTATATTATTAGATGTACATTATATTTGATAAGATATCATACAACATTTTCAAAATAATGTCAATGTTTTTTCAGCAAAAATCATTAACTTTTTGTAAACTTTGCGCCATAGCCTACACAGTAAAAAAAGCGATGTTGAAACAACACCGCCTTTTATATTTAGTTCAATGCTGAAATTTCAGTTGCAACCTGTCCCTCGGTCCAAGT
>JAFTZI010000035.1 GCA_017461055.1 Clostridia bacterium
ATAAGGACAAGAATTTTTCTCGTCCTTTTGCATAAAATTATATTTAATATTGACATTAATTTGTGTTTAATGTATAATAAAATATATAGTTAGATATTTAGGAGTGTTTTATATATGAATAAGACGAGGATTTTAAAATTGACTGTGGCTACGGCTATTGTTCTTTTGGTAGCTGCGCTGTTTGCCTTAAGTGCTGTGGCTTCACCCACTCTTAAGATTACATATAATTACGGTGACCAAATCTATCAGCAATACGTGGACTCGGGAGTTAATTTTACTCCTATAAGTCCAAATGTAGCACCCGAGGACTCCTTCTATGGTTGGTCTGACGGGAACGGTAATTTTTATGAGGCGGGCAAGGAATTTTCATTAACCGAAAGCACAACACTCTACTTGGTTGCAGGACCTGATGTTTCAAGCCAAGAGGAGCTTATTTCCGCAATTGAGAGCGGCAAAACCTATGTTAAGCTTACATCAAACATTTCCGTAAACGAGCAGATTAACCTAAACAGCGGTGTATTTTTCCTTGATACCAATGGCTATACTCTTTCCATAAGAGCCGAGGGCAACGGTATTGTGGGGGCTGATTCGGGAATTTCATTTGTAGGCGGCGGTACAGTTAAGCACCAATCTTTAAATATGCCCGAGGGACCTGTTGTAAACAGCTTCATTTCCCTCTCCCCTGCCACAAGCTTTAATTCCTTGTTCGTATCAATTGCCAAGGACACAAGCGTTATAACAAACGTGGACCTTGTTTCTATTGATACAAATATTGCAGGACACGACGGTGTTTTTGATGCCTTTATTTACGGTAATCTTACCTGTCACAGACTTATGCGCACAAGAGGCATTTCAAACGGCAGCTTTACCGTTTATGAGGGCTCCTCACTTACTGTAAACGGAGAGTTTTTCTTTGAGGACATTGGCACAAGCAACGACACCTGTTATATTTCCTTGACAATTTTAGGCGGCGCACACAAAGTTGACAAGCTAAATGGCTCTGCCAAGGACCAATCCAAATACCAAACTGCTATTTTGGGCGGCTCCTTCTCACGTGATATTGCAGCCTGCTTTGCAGACGGTAATTATTCATTCACTCTTGATACATCAACAGGGTATTATAAATTTGCAGCCTGCGCCCATAACGGTGCGGCAGTCAGTGGCATTCCTCTTACTTGTACAGAGCCTGCTACAATTACATATGAGTGTATCTACTGTACAGAGGAATACACAAAGAATTTCCCGAACGGTATCGGTCACAGTATGGCGACAATCCTTGAAAGAGAGCTTATAACCACAGAAAAAATAACCCAAGCGGGCTTATATAAGAATTACTGTCAAAAGTGCGACGAGGTAACAACATACAGCGCATTTTACCCTGATCCCAATGAGGTTTATGTTTCTGTAATCGTTTTGGATGCTAAGGGCAGAGAGCAAACCTTGCGTGTTTTGGCAAGCGAGCTATATACCTTTGACAGCACCAACAAAACCCAGGCAAACTCCTTTAGTACAGAGTACATTCAGTATAATTATAACATTACACAGGAAAACATTATCTCCGTTGAGGTTCCGCTCGGTACAACCGATATTCACGGTGGATTTACCCACAACGCAGGCGTTGGCTTGTTCTGTAGAAACCCACACTTAAGACAGGTTATTTTACCCGAATCCTTGGTAAATGTACAAAAGTACGCATTTAACGATATGCCTCTGCTTACCTCTATTGTAGGTATTGAGCATATATCGGGTTCAATCGGCGAAAGAGCCTTCTCACAGTCTCACGCAAACGTATTAATCGACCAAATGACTGTTAATGCCAATTACATTGGAAATTATGCCTTTAATAACATTCGTATGAACTCTATTACCTTTGGTAAAAGCGTTGCTACTATCTCAGGTGGCGCTTTCCACTTGGATTCGGGCTACGAGCCTGCCAAGGAGGTATTCATTGAGGGCTACAAGCCGGGTATTAAAGAAGGCATGTCTGTTTCCTCGGCTATGGGCAGCGCAGGCGGCAAGAGCTATTCAAGCGGCAGCCAACAATTCGGCTCACGACCCATTGTATTTGATGACCACCAGTATGTAGTTACTGTTAATGCCCCAACCTGCTATGAACAGGGCTATACATTCTATGACTGTAAGTACTGTGGCAACGAAAAGAAGGACGACTTCAAGTCACAGACCTCTCACCAGTTCCAAAACATTCACGTTTTACCAACCTGCTTAACACAGGGCTACACAGTTGACAAATGTGTAAACTGCGGCGACGAGATATCCGGAACAAAGATAGTTAGCGAAAAGAGAGACCCTGACGCTCACGATTTCACCTTCGACCGTGGATATCTTTTTGTTAACGGATTAGAGGTGTTCGAGGACGGCTCAATTTGTGTCAATGATTATTGCATCGTGGGCAAATGTAAGTGTGGCGCGCTTAACCGTCGTGACCTTGAAAACGCTTATATAATTTCTGCTGACGGCGTTCACTCATATGATACCGAGAATTCAAAGGTTATTAAGGAAGCCAACTGTGGCGAATACGGTGTTGCTCAGTATTCCTGTAAGGTGTGCAACAATAAAATTGAAGCGCCAATACCGATTACAGGCGAAAACCACAAATGGGACACAGGTACAGTAATTTTGACTCCAACCTGTACAGATACGGGTATAAGAGAGTTCAGATGTACAATCTGTAACGGTAGTAGCGGAGTTAAGCAAACAAAGATAAGCAAGGATTTAAATAACCACGCGTGGAACGAGGGCTTTGTTGAAAGAGAGCCAACCGAAATGGTGTCAGGCGTTATGCGTATCACCTGTACTCGCTGCGGAGATAGCTTTACTGAGGGTATTAACAAGCTCCCTGCAAAGCAAAGCCTACCGCTTTGGGCAATTATCTTAGGCTCAGTTGGCGGCGTGCTCCTAATCGGCGGTATCGTGTTAACTCTCTACTTCACACTCTTCAAGAAGAAGAGAGCGTCCGATGGCTACAAGTACAAATTCAATACACTTGGAAAATAATAAATATGAGGCTGCCAACGACAGCCTCATATTTTTTTGGTGCCTTTCAGGCGTGGAAATGAACCCCTAGTTCTACTAGGGGGAAAAGTAGAGAGGAGCTGCAAAGAGTTTGGGCGAGCTTAACGCAAGCCCATCTAAGCCTCCATCAGAGAGGGAGGTGGATGCCGAAGGCAGACG
>JAFTZI010000036.1 GCA_017461055.1 Clostridia bacterium
AAAGAACTGACAGCAAAGAATAACCAAATTTCCTTTGACGTTGATGATGGTGAAGCAGTAATAGACATAGAATACGTAAGAAATGAACCACCGCGAATAAACAATCCTATTGTCAGATTTTTTGCAAATTTCTTTTATTCTTTGCTTTCCGTACTTATATTTTTTGCCGACAACGATAATGGCATTGGAATACATAAATTTTTTCACATTGCCAAACCGTATAATTTTAAGAAAACCCTTAAAATTACCCCGGCAGAAAATATTGAGATTAAATTCATTCCCTCAAAGTATAATAAGACAATCAAGAACTTTTCTCTTCCTGATATAGAAATAACCCGTGTAGACGTGATTGAAGAAAAAGCCACAGTAGAATACAATTCTAACGAACTAAAAAGAGAATTTAGACTATACCATTACCCAGCATACACTCTTTTGTTTTCGGTCATTTTTGCAATAGTAGCTCTAATGATAGTAGTCCTTGTCAGCCAATTTTCACCCTTCAATTTGGTCGGAGTGCTTGGAATGTCGTTTTGTTTGGTGATTGTTTTAGCGCTGCTGATTGTATTTGCTTGCTTATTTGGCTCAACACACAGGCTATTTAAACAAATTGATTGTAATTTAAAACAGATTTAAGATAAAATAAGTAATGAAAGGACATAGCATATGAAAAACAAAGAGGGTAAAAGCTTTGAAAGAGAACTACCAAAGGGCTATAAGATAGCGCTAACTATAAATGCCAAGGATAAAAAAACGGCAATTATATTTAATTTAGTGTCAATTTTAGTGCTTATAGTAGTTGTGGCAATTGCGTTTGTTCCGTTTATATTTGATTTTGATAGACTAATAGCTTCTGAATATACATATACCTTGCCAATTTGGCTTTTTGTCTTAATGATTGTGTATATCTTTTTGCATGAGTTGATTCATGGTATTGCTTACAAAATTCAAACCGGAGAAAAGCTAACCTTTGGTATGAGCGTTAGCTGTGCTTTTTGTGGTGTACCTAAAATTTTTACATACAGAAAAACTGCACTTATAGCTGTACTTGCTCCAACAGTAATAATATCTGGTGTGCTTTTGCCGGCTTTGGTTGTATGCTACTTTATTAATGCTTATACGTATCTACTGCTTGCATTTATTTTTGGAATGCATCTTGGTGGATGCTGCTGTGACATTTATATTGCTTATCTTCTTTTAGAAAAATATAAAGACGATAGAACATTAATGAATGACACAGGTCCCAAAATGACTTTGTTTGTATATGATGAGACAATTGGTGATACATATGATGAAGCAACAGTAAATTTTATAAACGAATTTAATTTCGTAAACAGTGAAGAGCATAACAACGAAATGAAGAATAAATCAAAAGAAAACGGTGCATTAGTAGCATCAATAGTATGTATCGTATTTTTTATACTGGGCGCACTGTTGTTTGCAATGATATTATATACGAAGTATGCAAATCTATTATTGTATGAAAAACCGTTGCCACTTTTCAAACTTATGAGCTTTTATTTGACTCTTATTTGTATTATTGGCATAATATACTCTGCCATAACCTTAAGAAAGCATATGGCGTTTAAGTGCTTGCTTGCTGTTATTATGGTGATTTTTGCTATGCCGGCTATTTTGCTTAGCGGAACGCAAGGTGGAGATGTATCGCAAACAACTGATATAGATAATTATGGTGTATACGATTATCCTGAGTACATGCCTGATTATTTTCCGAAAACTATAACAAATGAGATGACACCAGTAACATACTCATATTACTTTGATTATAGCTGGGACTGGTGCTATGAGTTATATTTGGAAACGGAAATGACAGACGGTGAGTATGAAAAATACAAGTCACAATATTCAGATAAGCTTGTAGAGTGCTGGTATGATAGCAGTTATTTAGAATATGTTATGCGTGATGAACCAAATTTGAGAAGAAATGATGATGGGGACTATTATATGAGTTGTCCTACAATAAAAAAGATTATATTCAACGATGAAACAAAAACAGTTATATTCTGGGCAGTGATAGGCAGTGATCCGTTTTATTTAGAAAATTCAGCATTTTTTGAAAAATTTCAAATAGACCCATTAGTATATGAAAAGAAAACCGCCATAATAGAGGAAAAATAATGAAGATTTGTGTAATTCAACCTAAATATTCCTTTTGTGAAAAGGATTTAAACGAGTGCTTTAACGGATTATTTGAGCTTCTCGATAAATGCGACGAAAGCCTTGATGTAATCGTTTTACCCGAATATAGCGACGTCTTGGCAGATGTCAAGGGAAAGCTGGGCTTTTATGATGCCGTTGCAAAAAACAATGAAGCCCTACTAACAAAAGCAACAAATACAGCAAAAAGATGTAAATCTTTAATTTTTGTCAACTGTGGCTATATGACAGAACAGGGCATCCGAAACACAACCTATGCAATTGACCGAGATGGCAAGGTGGTTGGCAAGTACTTTAAAGCTCACCCTGCTCCCAGCGAGGTAAGTAGCATAGGCGACAATGGCCATGGACTTGACGTACAGTATAGCTATGAGTATAATGAACCCTATGTTTTGGAGATAGAAGGAATACGTTTTGGCTTTTTAACCTGCTATGACTTTTATTTTTACGAAAACTTTGCCAAAATTGCAAAAGAAAATATAGATGTAATTATAGGTTGCTCATTACAGCGTACGGATACACATGAGGCTTTGTCAATAATTAATAAATTTTTATGTTATAACACAAATGCTTATTTAATTCGTGCATCGGTTTCATTGGGCGAAAATTCTCAAACCTGTGGCTGTAGCTCAGTTATTTCACCAAAGGGTGAGGAAATAATTAACCTGAAAAATGATGTGGGCTTGGGAATATGTAACATAAACCCCAAGGATAAGTATTATAAGCCTGCAGGGCATATGGGACGCTTGAAATCTCATTATGAATATATCGAGGAGGGACGCAGACCCTGGCTATACCGCAATGCGGGCCCCTGTGTTGTTCCATATGATAATGTTATGAAATACCCCCGTCTTTGTGCCCATCGTGGCTTTAGCACGGTTGCACCGGAAAACAGTATGGTTTCGTTTGGCGCAGCGGTTGCTTTAGGAGCACAGGAAATTGAATTTGACCTATGGTCAACTAAGGATAGAGTTCTTGTTTCCTTGCACGACGACACATTGGAAAGAGTCAGCAACGGAAAAGGGAAGGTATATGACCATACATATGATGAGCTGTTGGAGCTCGACTTCGGTTATAAATTCAGCGAAAAATTAGAGGGCTTGAAAATACCGACCTTTGAGCAGATTTTGCAAAGGCTTGCAGGTCGAGTTATTATGAACATTCACGTGAAAATTTGGGACGTGGGCTCTCAAGACCCTATGATAGAGGAAATAGTTTCGCTGATTAGAAAATACGATTGTGAAAAGCATATATACTTTATGACCACCAATGATGAGATTATAAAAAAAGTAATGCAATATGCGCCTGATATGAATATATGTGTAGGTTGGGATGGAAATAAAGACCCTATGTCAATTGTAAACAGAGCTATTGCGCTTAACGCATATAAGGTTCAGCTATTTAAGCCGTATTTTAACAAGGAAAGCATAAAAAAGGCGCATAAGCATGGAATTCTTTGCAATGTTTTCTTTGCGGATGACCCAAATGAAGCAATGGAATACTTTGAAATGGGTGTAGATACAGTCCTTACAAACGATTTCTTGTCGGTATATAACAAGGTTAAACACATAATTGATAAAAAATAAGCACGAATTCTTATTAAAATAAACAGTTGACTATATAGATTAAATGTGCTAAAATATATACAGGTATGTAAAATAACAAAGGAGAAACATATGAAAAAAATTATTGCGTTGATTTTGGCACTTGTTTTTGTGTTTATGATTGCTTCCTGCGGTGAAGAGCAGGAAACACCAAACAATCAAAGTACACAATCATCAAACACCAATACTCCTAATCAGCCGGACGACAATGACGAGCCGGTGACTCCTCCGGACGATGACACTCCGTTAGGTCCTGAACAGGGAGACAATGTTGTTGACGATACAAGACCTACCGTCAAGGATGTTTTAGGCGAAGCCTTAGACGTGTTCACTGCTGCTGACACCTTTGGAAATGAGGGAAAAATATCCTCATATACAGACTATACAAATATCGATGTAAGCAGTCTTGAGGGTGGCAGACAGTATGAAATTAAAAACGGTGGAATATTTAGGGTTACAGGTAAGACATCAAATGGTCAAATCTATATTAATTTAAAGAATGATGCTCCTGTAACATCAGTAATTCTACTTCTTGACGGTGTAGATATAACTTATGCCGGCTCTGCTCCTGCTATATATGCAGAGGACTGTAGCTCAGTTACAATTATTCTTGCAGAGGGTTCAAGCAACTATGTTTCTGATTCTTATGCAAACGGCGAAAACGGTGCTATAAGAATAAGATCATCAAACCTTACTTTAGGTGGCAAGGGTAAGCTTACAGTTAAGGGAAATGCAAAGCACGGTATTGCTTGCACCAAAAACATTATTGTAAATGGCGGTTCCTATGATATAACCTCAGTAAGACACGGTATATACGGTAAGCTTGGTATTACAGTTAACGGTGGCAAGTATAAAATTAACTCTGCAGGAAGCGGCTTGAAATCCGGTGATGATGAGGTTGGTAGCGAGGTTGAGGGCAGCATTGTTATTAATTCCTGTAGTGCTGTTATAAAGAGTAGCACCAATGGTATTAACTCCTATGGCACTGTTGAAATTAGCAACGGTAGAATAGAGGTTAAATCAGATGGAAAGGCAATTAATGCAACCAAGAATATTACCTTAAATGGCGGAACTATGATTTTTAGCACCGCTGAGGATGCTATTAAGTCTGATGCTGATGTGATTATTCAAGGAAGTGCCAACGTTAAGGTTGAAACTAACGGTAACGGAATAGAGTCCGTTAATGTGTCAATCTCCACAACAGGTGTTGTATATATTCAAACATATCCAATCTTTGAAGAGGATATAAACGGTGAATATAAGCTTGAAAATGGCGAATACGTATTAATTGATGGCAACGGTGACGTTTTTGAAAGATATTCGCTGGTTGAGTGTAAGGGCATTGAAGCAGACGAAAAAATATCAATATCCGGTGGAACAGTTGGTATAGACACATACGAGGATGCCTTAAATGCAACAACAATTGATTTAAGCAAGGGCAATGTTGTTATTGCAACACAAAAGGATGGTATGGATGCTTCCGATACTGCAACAGTAAGAGGAACTGTAAATGTTAATATCATTGATTCTGAAAAGGGAATTAAGGCAACAAATACAGTTGCACTTAATGAAGGAAGCACAACAATAGTAGCTGACACAGATGCGATAAAAGCAGATATTGTTAATGTGGTAAAGGGTAAGCACATTCTATTTGAAAAGGTAGAGTATGTTACATCATTTACAATAAGAGGCGGAACCTTCATTTCTGTTTCAACTACAAATAACCCATTGTCAGTTATGGCTGCAATTCCAAATGCTTATGGTGTAGTTAACAATAAAGAGCTTTGTGTAAGCGGTCAATTCATTACTTTTATGATGGGCGGAATCACTGAAACCGTTACCCTTCCAAAGAGCTTTGCCGAAAAAATGTGCGTGCTTTATGCTGTTGAAGCACAGGGCGAGTGTAAATTAATCATTGGCAACAATGTAAAAACAGAAATATTAACGCAAGGCAAATTTTATCAATAAAAAATGAGGCTGACACATAGCATTAACAAATTGTGAACACTATGTGCAATAATAACAAAAAATCAAGGCTTTCCAAAGGAAACGCCTTGATTTTTTTGTTGACTTTGTATAGGTAACGACTACAAAAAACTAATTTGTGTCAGCCTCATTTTTTGTATTGTTAATAACAGATAGCAAAATCGAATAAACAAAAGTCGGATAAAAATTAAAGAAGTGGTTGTCAAGCATGCTGGTTAAAAGTAGAGCGGAAATGCAAAGACAAGCGAAGAAAGTGTATAGACTGCGCTTACACCATAGCATTTTAATTACTTGATATCTGTGGAAAATATATGCTAAAAGTCCCACAATGCCGCATGCTCCCATCATTTGTATAATGGTGTTGTGGTATCGATCGGGTAAAAAGAATGCAAAGGTGTGATCTTGAGCATCAACTGAATAGAAGCCACCGCCAAAAATAGGGTTTTGTAAAAAGTTTTCAAAGCCGCGTTTGTATATATCAAACCGTCCATTGTCATCAAAGCCTCTTGCGATATAATCGCCTAAGATTGAAGAGATTTTGTTCCAAAATACGATAATTCCTAAAACCCCAATTACAAAAACGATGGCGGTAACAATGCGACAGATTTTTTTGTTATTTCCGTAAAAACAGCAGGCAATTGCGGAAATAACAATAATTAGGCAGGAAACAAGCAGAGAAGAACGGCTAAGTGTTAATACAATTGCTAAAAAGGAAACCATACCGCTCAAATAAAAAATGATGCCGAATTTTTTAACAGTAGAAGCAAAATAAAAGTGAATAGGCAGAAGCATGGCAAGCATACCTCCAACATTATTCCACATTCCCCACCCAAGCATAATGCTTTCCTTAATAATTTCACCGTTCTCAATTTGTATTTGACTAACGAAGGCAAGAAACAACTGAAATGTAATTAAAACGGAAACTAAATAAAGGGTGTAAAAAAGATAATTTTTAATATTATCATCATTGCATAAGTTTATGCTGAAAATAAAGAAAACCACTCCGATTGATAAAATCAAAATCAAAGCAAAGGTTAGATTTCTTACGTCATATTCATTAAAGTTTAGAATACCGTTTAATAGAAATGAGCCACACAGTAAAACATAACCTAAAAAAAGCTTAGATTTGGTAAAACTCTTGATGTTAACGCTTTTTTTGTGAATAATAAAATGAACAATAAAAAGCGCGATAAAATAAATAGCAAAGCATATCATTGCAATTAAGTACGGCTTTTGAAAAAATCTACCATCTTCGATGCTTTTTTGAGAGAAGGTTAGTATAAACATAATTAGTGGAGAAATTAGAAATTTTAGGTTATCACAGATAATAAGTCCAAGGCTAACAGTTATGAAAATAATCGTGACGCCAAAAAGCTCTAATGAAAAGGTGTGGGAAATCAGAGTTACAAAAAATATCAAAAGAGGATAAAAGCATCCATTTAAAAAGGCATTTGCCTTATTTTTAAAAAGTTCCATAATTCACCCATAAACAAAAATAGGAATTCGGAATAAAGTAATCCGAATTCCTACAAATCGTAAGATTATTGTTTCTTATCAGTATTTTTGTCAGTATTGGTAGCAGTGTCAGCTTCGGTCGGCGTATCACCGTATCCGTACGCACCATATTGACCGTAACCGTAATAGCTTTCGTACTTGCCGTACTTGCCATACTTACCGTATTTACCGCCATAGCCATATTTTTTATATCTACCGTAATACTTCTTATAGTATGTGTTATAGTAAGAGCCGGCTTTCATAGGAATACGGTTAAGAATAGCACCGAGCACCTTACAGTTACTTCTTTCAAGCTGAGCCTTAACGTCTTGAGCGAATCTATAGCTGATATCGTTAGCGGTTACAACCAAAATAGCACCGTCAACAAATGCAGAAATAGCGGATGCATCAATAACAGCACCAAGAGGAGCTGCGTCAATGATGACATAATCATACGTGTTTCTTGCATTCTCAACAAGGCTACGGAATTTGGATGAACCGAGAAGCTCAACAGGATTAGGTGGAACAGCACCGGCGAAAATCATATTAAGGTTTTCGTTTTGTGTGGAGTAGACAATCTCCTCATACTCTGCCTGACCGGATAAATATTCACTAAGCCCAACGATGTTGCCTTCATTAGTGGTGTACTTGGTTGCAAAAACCGATTTACGCAAGTCAGAGTCAATTAAAAGAACCTTTTTTTCGGAAAGGGCAAGAGATTTTGAAAGCTCAATTGAAATGGTACTCTTACCTTCGTTTTTAACGCAACTGGTAAGAAGAACGGTTTTTATGTCGTCGCCACAAAACAGGAAATTGGTACGAAGGGTTTTGAATGCCTCACGCACAGAATAATTATACTTTTTTGTTTCATTTAATACTGTACTTTTCATAATTTATCACTCCTCGTCAATTTCAGGAATTGCACCTAAAACGCTTAATCCAAGCTGCTTTTCAATGTCATCAGGTGTCTTGATCTTGTCATCGAAAATGAAGATAATAACGAGAACAGCACAAACTAATACAGCACCAATTGCACCGAAAATAATAGCGTTTCTTGTAGCATTAGCATTAGAAGCGGAACTGGGTACAGATCCGGAACTGGAAATAGTTGTAACAATTGTGTCAACCTTCATAAATTCATTAATATAATCGCCAAATAAAGCCATAACAGCATTGGAAATTGCAGCTGAAAGTCTATTGTTTTTGGTAGTAGCAGTTACAGATACAATACAAGTTTCGTCATCAGATGTAACCTTTATACATGAACGAATATAACTTCCGGTTATGCCGTTTTCGGGAAGGATAGATTTAAAGAAATTTGAGAAAGTAGATCCCTCAGGCATAATAGAGCCATTGTTCAAAATTTTAGAAAGGTCAACCTCTCCTTCTGCAACAGGCTTAGAAGGATCGTGATTTTTTAGTAACTCAGCAACTCTGTCACAATAGTCGCCCATAATCAATTCGCTACTTGTTTTGGTTAACTGCTTACCGATTGACCAGTCTGTAGCACTTGGGGAGTTGGTATTGTTATTTTGATTTGGAGAAGTATTGATTATGAATAAATCAGTAGTTGATGTGTATTCTTTAGTAATAAAGAAGGTTGTCCATAAGAAAGCAATGATTGCGAAACAGAGAATTACAAGAGCAATTATCCAAAGCTTACCTATAAGATAGCCAACGATATCTCTAATGTCAATTTCCGCATTTTTTTGAGGTGTTGCGTTGTTGTTAGA
>JAFTZI010000037.1 GCA_017461055.1 Clostridia bacterium
TTGCGATAATTGCTATTGTAACAAGCACAGCAAAAACAGGGATTGACTTTACGAAGAACCATCTATTTATTCTCTTTCTTGACCACACGATAAAGAAAATGCCAAGAACAATTTGTAGTCCGTGATGAACCATTGTTTGAATGTTAATTCCTATTGTAGGTATAAATACCTGCTCAGGATAAATAAATGTTTCCAAACCACCAAACATTGAGAAGGTAGCAATATATGCAATCAAAGCATCTCTAAACTTTGAGTCCTTCTTTGCAAAGATAAATGGTAAAACATAAAGTGGTGTTGAGCAAAGCTGATATGGGAATGCGTACCATTGGTAATCCCATGTGATTGTTGGTGTGTCTAAATTGTAGCTGTATTCAAATTGCTTGTAAATTTCAAAAGCAAACATTATTGACCAACATACAGCAACAATAATTCTAAATGTCTTATCGCTGGAATTTTTGAACTTTAGGCATAAAAAGACAGTAACACCTATCATTATTGCCACAAACATAAGGTGAAACCACCCATAGCTTGTCGGTTCTTTCATTTCAGCAGACAGAATAGATAAAAATCCCCTTAAAAATTCCATACTAAACTCTCTTTTTGAACTATTTGTTAACAATATTAAAAAACAATTAAACCATTTGTATTCTAACATATTTTTTATAGATAGACAAGATTTATTAAAATAATTAACACAAATTTAATAAATATTATAATGTGTGATACAAAATATGATGTTTTATGTAGAATATATGCACATATGTTAATTTATTCATATTAAAAATAGGCGATTTTATCATTACTTTCGGCAATAACTATTCTCTTTTTTACTAAAATGATGCAAATCAAATATATATCATTCACTGGATGATTTTTTAACGGCTGGGGTTCAACTCCCGCATTTTGTTTTTCGATAATAATTAAAAAAGCACCACAAAGGGTGCTTTTTTAATTATGGTGGAACTGGCGGGAGTTGAACCCGCGTCCGAAAATCTCTTAGCATAACCTTCTCCGTGGGCAGTTAATCTTTTGGTGCTTCCCCTACGAAACGCCGATTAACAGGCTTTTCTTTGGGTATTGCCTTGATGCTTGATTGGTACAGGCAAGACTCCCAATTCAAGTTCACCTCTTTGTTACGCTCAGTCCGAGGGCGAGGTACTCCTCGGAGGAACGGGTGGCACTATTGGCCACAGCACTGCCGCTAACTGCTCCCGAGGGAGCAATTAGTTAGGCAGCCATAGCAACTTTATTGTTGTCGTTTATTATTTAAGTTAGCCATTATTACGGGATTAGCCAGCCCGCCACGCTTATTATACCTCAAAATCCCCGTCGAAGCCGTTACAGTCCCATATTGTAGGTTTTGAGTTATATTTGTCACAGTGGCGAGCTTTCTCGCCACTGTGCTATTTGGTTTTAGATTTTTACGCCAAGTCCTTCGCCAACCTTGCCGCCCTTTTTAAGATGCTCAACATATGCACGGCGGAAGGAGCTATCTGTTGGGAGCTTATTCGGGTCCTTTTCGTCTGTGTCGAAAAGTCTCCAAAGGTCGTCACCGTTATTATTTACGCTTTCAATCACATCATATTCAGACATAAAGCGATATGTATTGGATTTTGGTGAAAGAATTGTTTTGTTCTCCGGATACAAAAGCCAGGAATAGCAGATAAACGGACAATTTACACCAACCTCGTCCTTAAAGAACTCTCTTGCCTGTGCGTATGCTTTATCACAGCTTTCCTTATCCATTGGTGTGCCTGTTCTTGGAATGTGAACGTTGATAACACGGCTATCAGGTGTTAGCTTTACTCCGTTTTTGTCGTAGTTACGCTCAAATTTTACTATTTCAAACTGCAATCTGCCAAGGGCATATCTTGTCATATTGAAAAAGCCCGGGAACCACCAAGCAACAAATGAGCCGCAAATGCCCTTTACTGCCTTACATTCCTCTAATTTCCACTTAAGGTCAAGCATACTGTCCTTGAAAATTTGCATATCAATATTCTTTTCCTCGTAGAGTGTTTTTAGGTGCTTAGACATACACATAAATGCCAAAAGCTCAATTGTATATGTATGAATGTTTACTATTGCCGCAATCTTTTGCGCTCTGTTTACTATTATTTCGTTATAATAGTCAAGGTTGATGTTTTCTGCATACACCTTTAAAAGATCATTAAGGATTTCGTTTGCTTCCTTGCTTGATACTACTGTATCGTAGGCAGAAATTAAGCACTCTATGTCCTTTTTTTCATATTGGTGGTCGTTCATTAAATTAAGTAAATATTCTCTCATATATCCGAGCCTCCCTTAGTTACACGCTCTATTGTTCTTTGCGCACTCTTTTTTGCGTCAGCTTCACGCTTATCGTAAAGCTTTTTACCCTTGCAAACACCAAGCTCCACCTTTACTCTTGAGCCCTTAAAGTATAAGGACAAAGGAATTAATGAATAGCCGTCTCTTGTGAGCAAGCCATTAAGCTTCATAATCTCCTTTTTGTGCATCAGCAGTCTTTTATGTCTTAAGGGGTCTTTATTAAAGATATTTCCCTTTTCATATGGGCTTATGTGAATACCTAAAGCCAAAAGCTCTCCATCATAAACCTTGCAAAAGGAATCCTTTAAGTTAACCTGACCTTGACGGAGAGATTTTACCTCTGTGCCGAAAAGCTCAATGCCTGCTTCATATCTTTCAATGACGAAATAGTCGTGAAAGGCTTTTTTGTTTTGCGCTATTACTCTTGTGCCTTTTTCAGCCATATGATTTCTCTCCTTTCTTGGTTTTGCTAAGATAGTATAACATATTATTCCCAATTTTTCAATAGCATATATTGTCGTAATTGACAAAATATACTTAATATGTTACAATTATTCAGAGGTGATTTTGTGGAATATGAGATTATTTATGCCAAGAGAAAAAGCTTAAGTCTGCAAATTAAGCCCGACTTAACCATTTTGGTGCGTGCGCCCTTTGGCGCGAGCAAAAAATATATTGACGAGTTTGTTTCAAAGCATAGCGATTGGATTGAGCGAAAGTGTAATGAAATCAGCTCGCGTACAATTAATCCTTATAGCTTTACCGATAAGGAAATTAACGAATTAAAGAAAAAAACCTTGGAAATTGTTATACCAAGGGTAGAATATTACGCAAATCTAATGGGTCTTAAGCCGAGCAAAATCGGTGTAAGCTCTGCTAAAAGACGTTTTGCAAGCTGCAATTCGGCAGGAAGCTTGAATTTTTCCTTCAGGCTTTGCTTATACCCACGTGAAGCAATTGACTATGTTGTGGTGCACGAGCTTGCGCATATGAAGGAAATGAACCACTCCAAAAGGTTTTGGGCTGTGGTTGAAAAATATATGCCTGACTACAAGGAAAGGCGACAGCTATTGAAGGAGTGAATTTATGAATATTGTAATACTTGACTATAAAACGCTTGGTGACGATCTTGATTTAAGCGGAGCTTCAAAATTCGATAATGTAATCAAATACCCTGTTACAAATCAGCAAGAGGCGAGTGAAAGAATAAAGGATGCCGATGTTGTTATTGTTAATAAGGTAAAAATGAACGAGGACACTCTAAAGGATGCGAAGCACTTAAAACTGATTTGCGAAACTGCTACCGGCTACGATAACATTGACATTGAATATTGCAAAAAAAGGGGGATACGTGTGGCTAATACTCCTGCTTATTCAACAAGCTGTGTTGCGCAGGTTACTGTTTCTATGGTATGCTCTTTGGTTACGCATTTGCACGAATACAGACGTTTTGTTCACGGTGGCGAATACCAAAAAAGCATCAGCGCCAATATGCTTGAGCCTATTTATCACGAAATGGACGGAATGACCTGGGGGATTATCGGTTTTGGTAATATTGGCAGAGGTGTGGCAAATGTTGCCCAAGCCTTTGGATGCAGGGTTATTGTAAATAAACGCAACCCTGTGGATGATTTTGAGTGTGTTTCTCTTGAGGAGCTGCTAAAAAAATCAGACATCATTTCTATTCATTGTCCTTTGACTGACAAAACAAGAGGTATGCTTGGCAAGGAGCAATTTGAAATGATGAAGAAGGGCGCTGTTGTGGTAAATGTGGCACGCGGTGCTGTTTGGGATGAGGAAGCTGCCGCTAATGCAATAATCAGCGGTCATCTTGGCGGTCTTGGCTGTGATGTTTTCTCATATGAGCCTATTGATGACTCTCACCCATTTGTTAAAATTCTTGATTATGACAATGTTCTTCTTACGCCACATATGGCTTGGGGTTCATTTGAATCAAGAACAAGATGCTTCAATACTGTTCTTTCAAACATTGAAGCATTTTTAAATGATACACCTCAAAATATTATTGTTTAGTATAAGCCCCCACGAAAGCCCGTGGGGGCTGTCAATTGATATTTAAAGAGCTCAGCCACATTGTAGCTGAGCTCTTAATTTATTACATAACCTTGTAGAAGGATACTGAAGAATCGTTTGTGGCTGTAATTACTACCTTACAAACTGTTAAGTATTGATATAGGTCAACCATTGCGCCTTGTCCGCTAACCTCGAAGGTCTTAATGGCTTCTCCGTCAACTGAGTCATATATAGCAACTGTGAAGGTTGTTTCTACATCACTGTAAAGAACAATAATTCCTCCGCCAATGGCAATTGGAGTTTTACCTGTTGAAAGCTCGATTTCCTGCATTTCAAGAGGTGTGCCTGCTGTAATTGCGAATGGCTCCTTAGGCTCAATAAAGCCCTCTAAATCGGCTATTGTTCCCTCACATGTACATGGGTCGTTACCGCAGCCCAAGCAGATTTTGTCGCTTTCTGTTGTCTTTTCTGCTGTTATATCTACATAGCTGTTGTTACATACTTGACAAGTAACTACTCCGCGGTCTGTTGCCTCGGAAAGAGTATGCGCAGCAAGCTCCTTGTAATCTCTGTTTTCAGTTGTGTCACATTCGCCTGCTGAGCAACCGTAAACTGTATAGCCCGGCTTGGAGCAGGTTGACGGTACATCGTCTACACTAACACTATATATGTGATTACCTGTTGCCTGTCCGTACTCGTCACCCTCGTATGCTTCAAACTCGTTTTCGCAGTTTTTGCACAAGAACATACCGTTCTTTACGCAGGTTGGAGCAACAACCGGCTCAGCGCTTGCATACTCGTGCTTGATTACTTGGCCTGATGGCTCTTTTGTTGTGTGTAAGCAATCAGGTCTATCACACATTTTTTCTATTTGAGCTTCGTTTCCGCACCAAGGCTCAACGACTACTATCATATTGTGACCAAGCGCTTCAATTTCGCTCTTACCGTTAGCATCCTCTGCAAGCGCATCACATTCTGTACAATAATATGTTCTTTCGCCCTTTTCCTCACAGCTTGGTGCAATAGAAATTACGTAGTCCTCATTTTCCACTGCTGTATCGGTCATATTGTACTTGTGTCCTGCTGCGTTTGTTGGGTCCTTTGTTCCGTAGTAGTCACATCTTGAACAGCTAACCTCTGTAACGCCGCCAACTGTACAGGACGGTGCAATAACGGTGTCCTTATAATCGTGGCCCAAAGCAGGAATTTCCTCTAAGTTGTTTGTTCCGTCTATTGGATAACGCTCGCAAACCTGACATTTGTACATCTTTTCGCCGGCTTCCTCACAGGTTGGATCCTTGCTTACTCTGTAATGTGTTCCCTTTTCAGCATCTGCTTCCTTGTAATATGTATGCGGTAATGCAGGAACAATGTCCTTTTCCTCAAGGTAATCGCACCTTGTACAGGTTACAACTGTTTTTCCGTCTGCCTTACAATCTACTACCTCGATTTTTTCTTCTTTAAAATCGTGGCCAAGAGCCTGCGTTGGGTTCTTTGTTTCGCTATAGTCGCATCTTGTGCAGGTGATGGATGTATAACCTGCCTCATCACATGTAGGTACCACTACATTTTCCTGTAAGTCGTGGTTAAGCATAGGAACTGTGTCCTTTTTCTCACTATACTCACAGCCCTCTCTCTTACAGGTAACGTTTGTATAGCCTTCCTCAGTACAGGTTGGCGCTACAGCTTCTTCGTTGTAATCGTGACCGAGAGCAGCTATTTCTGTTGTCTTTTCATATCCGCAGACTGTACAATTCTCTACCTTGGAGCCCTTAGCTGTACATGTTGCAGCAGTCTCTGATTTTGTTTGAATGGTATGCGCCGCCTTATCTGAAACCTCTGCGCACTCTTCACCGTCTACATTGCAGCTGTGCCAGTGATTTGTGTCGTCTCCGTCCCATTCTGTCTTAAAAGAATGCTCGTGACCGCAGGATGCAAGCGCTATCAGCACAAGCATACAAAGAATAGACATTGCAATTACTATTAGTTTTTTCATACTCTACCTCTTATATATTTAATTAATTACTTTTTAATATTATCTTCTGCCTAAGACGTCAAGAGCGCTTACACTTACCTTTGCGCTTGACTCGTTGACCTCTTCCATAATTACATTTGATTCCAAGGATAAAAGAATGATATCATTTACTTCAATGTATTCTGAATTATAAAGTGGGCATACATATTTCTTCATCTTCAAGCTCTCCTACCTCATTAATTATTTCGTTATAGCTTATTCCAAGCACCGTGTCGGAGCTATTATTTTGAATGTAGCTGACTGTATATCCATCATATACATATGCAGAGATTACAAACGGATGATCGTATAAATCCGATGTTAAGTCTGTTAAAACAACATCGTATATTAAATAGCTCTTGTCCCTTAATCCTGTCTTTGAAACCTTACCAACCTCAAGCTCTGTCGGGTTGCACCTTTCGTCAAGCGGGTTTTTACCGTCAAGGAGCTGATACGATGCAAAGACAATGCCGATGTCGGCTGTTATTCCGTTTGCTTTTTCATACATTTCCAAAAGCTGATAGTCAATTAAAAATCCGGCAGATAACATCTTACCGTTGCTCGAATAGCCTAAGAAGGTAAACACCCTTGTTAAGTCAAGCTCTGCATTCCACGTAACTGTGCAGTCACTGTAATTCCATTTGCTGCTCCAATTTTCATCGGGTGCTGAAGCTTCACAATATATATTCAGCTTTGGACAGCTAAGAAAGGCTTTATCGCCTATTTGCAATACCTCTTTGGGAACATAAACATACTTCAGCTTGTCACAATAGCCAAATGCGAAAGCACCTACGGTCTTAACAGAGCTTGGTATTGTTACGCTCAACAGACTGTCACAATCCTGAAAGGCACAATCGTCTATTTTTGTAATAGTTGACGGAATATTAATGCTTTCAAGAGAAAGGCAAGAAATAAACATTCCATATGAAATTTCAGTCACACTATCAGGAATTTTAATTGCTTTCAAATTAGAGCATTTTTGAAATGCACCTGCACCTATGCTTTCAAGTGTGCTTGGCAAGGTAATAGACTCAAGCAAGTTACAGTCATTAAATGCTAAAGCACCTACGGTCTTAACAGAGCTTGGTATTGTTATGCTCAACAGACTGTCACAATCCTGAAAGGCACAATCGTCTATTTTTGTAATAGTTGACGGAATATTAATGCTTTCAAGAGAAA
>JAFTZI010000038.1 GCA_017461055.1 Clostridia bacterium
TTGTATTCAACGATGAATGCTTCGTGTGCTTCGAAGAGACCGAAGTCAGGATCTGTATCAGCTGTCAAAGCAGTAATGATGTAGTAATCCTTAACAATGTTCTGGTATCTTTCTTCAATATTCATGAAGTTGTTACCGCTCTTATCCCAATCGTGGAATGTGTAGTTACCGTCATTAACGATAGTAACAGCATCCTTAATCCACTGAGCAGCCTTAGTTTCAACAACTGCGTATGTTGAAATAGCTGTCTTAGTAATTGTTTCAAGGGAAGCGTATGTTTCGATTGAAAGGAATTCGTATGTAGCGCCAACCTTACCGATAATCTTTGTCTCAGTTGTAGCAGCAACCGCAGCCTTAATAGCAGCCATTGCGTTGTTAGCAGTTTCATACTTATCAGCGCCTTCAGCAGCCCACATATCTTCGGAGTAGAATGCGTCAAGCCATTCATCCTTAACTGTTGTCAACACATCAACGATATCGTTGAAGTTGTCAAGCTTATTAGCGTTGTTACCAACCTTAGCAACAAGCTCATCAATTGCAGTCTTAAGCTTAGCAGCCTTAGCAACAGCCTCAGCAGCAAGCGCGCTATACTCAGGAACGAACTTATTGTTAATCTTTTCCTGGAGAACATAGAAGTCAACCATTTCGTATTCGCCGGTTGTCTCGTTCATTACAGGGAATCTTGTTTCATATGTCATACCGTCAATTACAACGGAGAGACTCTTAAGACCCATAGCTACGTCGTAAATTTCCTTACCGTGGTTGAGCTTAACCTCACCAAGAGCCTCAAGCTTTTCGATGAGAGCCTTAGCCTTAAGATACTGCTCGCCAGCGAACTTAGTGAACTCCTCGAAGGATGCATAAGCACCGTCAACAGCAGCCTCAGTAAGTGAAGAAGTAACATTGTAGATTACATAGTCAGGATCATAAGAATGCTTTTGAACATTTGCATACTGTTCAGCAATACGAGCCTCGAATGCCTCGATTTCTTCAGCAGCGTTGATGTCCTTAACATCCCACTTGCCCTCTGCTTCGTTGTAATACTGTTCCTTAAGCTCAGTAACAATAGCAGCGAGCTTAGATTCAGCAGTTTCAATAACTGTAATTCTTTCAAGTACGATTGCAGGAATCATAGCCTCATAGTTAAGCTTTGTAGCTACACTATTCTTGTTAGCAGCATCGTTAAGCTTGCTTTCAAGCTCAGCGATAGAAGCCTTAACGTGATCAACTGCAATATTGTCAACGTCGAGAACGATTGTACCCTCTACGTCAACACCGTTAACTGCCTTCTTGATTTCTTCAATCAAAGCAGCAACACCGGAAACATCATAAGAATCGGACTTGAAGTTGTAGTTGTCATAAACGTTCTTCAAAGCAGCAACATAGCCCATAACGCTTGTTAATTGAGCATAGTTTGTAATTGTACCTGTGTATGTACCGAATACATAGTCACGGTTATATTCTGTAATATCATCATCAGCATATGCATATGCAGCGATGTATGCTTCGTTTGCAGACTTGTAAGCAACATTCTTTACCCACTCGCCGATTGCGTTGTAAGCCTCAGCAGCAGATGTGTCGTAGTAGAACAAGCCGGAGTTTTCCCAGTTCTTGTTAACTGTGTTAACATTACCAACGAGTGTAGCAGCATCAGCAGCAGCCTTAAGCATATTTTCATATCTTTCAGCGATAGCCTCAGCAGCATCCTCATTGTAGAGGGACTCAGCCATAGCTCTTACATAAACTTCCTTATCACCTTCGCTACCTTTAACGTATTCGTTAGCGTAAGCAGCAGCCTCTTCAGCGATTTGTGCGTCAGCCTGTGCGTAAAGGTCATCCTTAACCTCAGCCTTAGCAACCTCAGCAGCAGCCTGTGTCTGAGCCTCTAAGTAAGCAGCGTCAACGTTTGCTGTGTAGTCAGCAGGTGTTGCAGCATAAGCCTCAGCAGCCTGTGTCAAAGCATCAGCCTCAGCTAATTCAGCGTCAGCAGCCATTAAGTCTTTAGCGATGCTCTTAATGATTTCCTTTTCCCATAAGCCTTCAGCTACAGGTGTCTTAACACCCTCTGCCTCAGTGTAACCGATAAATGTTACGATGAATGCAGCTTCATATACAGCCTTGTACTCATCTCTCTTTGTAGAGTTGAGCTCAGCAACCTTAAGAGCTGTTCTTTCAGCGATAACCTCAGCCTTTACAGCGTCGATAACGCCTTCAGCAAGACCAGCCTCATAGAGGTCACGGTATGCGCTGTTATCAATAGCAGTCTTAAGAGCTGCGATAGCAGCCTGATAGTTAGCGATTACATCAGCATCTGTGCTACCGAGCTTAACATCTCTGTTAAGAAGCGCAGCGAATGCCTTGTCAATGCTGTTAGCAGCATCGTTCTTTAAGCCTGTGTGGTTAACTGTTTCGTCCTTTGTTAAACCGCCGTTTAACTCAATGTAAGCATTCCAAATTCTTTCATACTTAGCCTTGAGGTCTGGGTTTTCGAACTCGATTTCAAGCTCGATCATCTTTTCGTAGAGCTTATCAGCAGCCTTTACAGCCTCGATGCACTCTGCGCTTGTGTTAATGTATGTAATAGCATTAACCTTTTCTGTCAAGGACTCTTCAAGAGTCTTAAGATTTGTCTTAATGGAAACGAGCTCATCGTAAAGATCCTTAAGACCGTCCTCGGAGATAGCTCTTGTAACCTCGAACAAGATGTTCTCAGCCTGGAGTCTAACTGCCTTAGCTTCGTCCGGGTCGTAAGGACCGTCGTCGATGTCGAGAACGATTTCAACGAACTTAGAGTAAGCATACTCATAGTCAGGATCAAGAAGCTTATCTGTTAAAGCGCCGAAGTCCTTCTTGAAGGAGTCAACGTCGATTTCGCTAAGTCTGTTCAAAACCTCGTCAACCCTTTCCTCGAGTTCAGGAACGTTGAGCTTTTCGATTGTTTCGTTAAGCTTAGCAATAGCTTCAGTATTAGCTGTGATTTGTGCCTGGAGCTTTGTTTCAAGAGCTGTGATTTCGTTCTTAAGCTCTGTCTTAGCAGCAGCAATCTTGTTGTCAAGATCAAGCGCTGCGATTGCATCGTTAAGCGCCTTCTCTGTAACAGCAGCATCAGCTGTACCCTTTACTGTTTCGAGAGCAGTCTTAACCTCGTCAAGCTCTGTCTTTGTAGCAAGTGTCTCGATTGTAGCATTGATTTCAGCAATGTCACCGGTGTTGCCTTCAACAGCAGCCTTAAGCTCATCAAGAGCAGCCTGTGTTGCAGCAGCCTTAGCAATAGCTTCAACCTCTGCGATAGCAGCATCAACCTCAGCCTTTACAGCCGCAGCCTCTGCGATTGCCTTTACAGACTCAAGGTCTGCCTTTACTGCGTTAAGTGCCTCTAATGTAGCAGCAGCATTTGCTGTACCCTCTACTGCTTCAAGGCGCTTAAGAGCAGCAGTCAAATCTGTCTTAACAGCGGCAGCGTCAGCAGTTTTTCTAACAGCAGCAATCGCTTCGTTAAGCTCAGTCTTTACACCTTCAAGATCTGTCTTTACTTCTTCCTTTGTAGCAAGGTCGTCATGACAGCTTGCAAAAGCGAATAAGCATGCAAGAACGCATATTAAAGACAAGATTCTTATAAGCATGTTCTTTTTCATGTTTTGATTTCCTTTCGTATAATAAAAATTTAAACAAAATTTAGTGTTCAGCAGACTTAAATGCTAACGGGCCCCTGCTGAAATGGACCTCTACCCTCCTAATACCTCCTTGTCGTTTAGTAAATAGAGAAATTCTGCGACAAGAAAAACCACAGCGTCTCTCTGTTCACAAGCATTATAGCATACGATGTTTATTTTGTCAAGTACAAATTCTAAAAAATATATAACACACGCATACTTTTATATATTAAAGCATATCTTAGATAGTTGCGGACTCTTTAACTAATTCCATTAGTTATTTTCCCGCCCTCTTATCCATAGATATGAGCTTTCACTGTTTTTGACAGTGCTTTTTCCAAAACCCGTCTTTTGCAGAACCAAGCCCGTTTTTTTCTTTTAAAAACGGTTTTTTGGGATTTTTTAGGTGAATTATTGACACGTCAAGGGCAAAATTCGGTTTTTATACCACCTTTTCCCCCACTTTTAGTCAAATGCCTATTATGAGCTTTGCATCATAATTGACAGAAATTTGAGCCAACACCTCTTTTTGAGCAATGAAAGGTTGATAAAAATTACAAAATTTATCTATGCTGTCCCCAAGCTCGCCCTTATTATATAATAATGTAGAGTTTTTCCATTCCGCGCCAATTTTGACTTATCTTTAATTAAAATGTATATGTTCCCTTTTCAACTATATACCTTTTACCGTCAATTATAACGGTAGATTTTACGGGAGTTTCAACAAAATAATGAACTTTTCCGTCCTTATGATACCATTTTGACTGAATTTTTCCGTATTTTGTTTCAATTGTTGCGCTTAAGCTGTCAAGCTTATCTGTGGGAATAGGGGAAATCAGAACTTCCTCGAAGCCCGGCTTTTCCTCTACTGTATGTATGCCGCAAGCCTCCTCATAAACCCAGCCGCCTACGCTGCCGTAAGCATAATGGTTAAAGGAATTCATATTTTTAGACCAAAATTCTCCCTTTTCGTTTTTACCGTCCCAATGCTCCCAAATTGTAGTAGCGCCCTGCTTTACCGAATAAAGCCAGGATGGAAATTTTTCCTGTAGCAAAAGGTCATAGGCAAGCTCGCTGTAACCGTTTTGTGACAGGGCATACAAAAGGAAGGGAGTTCCCACAAAGCCTGTTTGAAGCCTGTTTCCGTTATCAATTATCATTTGAGCCAGGCTTTTGGCTGTGGCTTCCCTGTCAGTTGCCACATCAAAATACAGGGCAAGAACGCATTCTGTTTGAGTTTTGTACTCTTTAAAGGTTTCTTTTATCTTCCTATTAATATTATAGTGAAGCTTTTCGTACTTATCAACATTTTTGTTTAAAATTTTTCCCGATTTGACAACTATTCCTACAGAATGAGCATAAAACACAGATGCTATAAAGTCCTCATTTGAGGAGCCGCGATAGCTGCCCTCTGGAGCATCAAGCCCAAGCCAGTCGCCAAACTGGTCACAGCCTGTCCACAAATATTTTGCGGTTGTGCTTCTTTCAATATAGCCTATATATTTTTTCATACAGGAAAATTGCTTTTTCAAAATGTCCCTGTTTCCGTAGGTTAAGTACATCTGATACGGAATAATAGTTGCGCTGTCTCCCCAAACTGCGCCTGTTTTGTCTGTGGTTGACCAATCCCAGCATATTGTTTGCGGAATAATATTGGGTATATTGCCCTTTTCGCCCTGGTCGAGCCTTAAGTCAGTCAGCCATTTTTCAAAGAATTTTTCCACATCATAGTTATAGGATGCGGTTTTGCAAAAAACGGTTGCATCTCCTGTCCAGCCCTGTCTTTCGTCCCTTTGAGGGCAATCGGTGGGAACATCAAGGAAATTTCCCCTTTGTCCCCAAATAATATTGGAAAAGAGCTTGTTAAGCAATGGGCTTGAGCTTTCAAGATAGCCTGTTCTCTTCATTTGGGAGTGAACAACTATTGCTCTTATATTTTTACTTGTAATTTCACAGGGGAAGCTGTCAACCCTTATGTACCTAAAGCCCCAAAAGGCAAGGATTGGCTTATATTTATTGTAGCCCTCGTGACAAATATACTCAAATCTTGCCTTGGCATCGCGGTAGTTTTCGTTGTAAAAATTACCGTATTTATCAAGCTCCTCGCAAACGGTAAATTCAACCCTGTCCCCTGCCTGCGCCATAGCTTCAAATTCAAAATAGCCTGTCAGGTTTTGACCGAAGTCGACAATTGTATCTCCGTTGGGAGCCTTGAACACAGAAACAGGCTCTATAATTTCCTGCTCCTTTACAAATGCGCCCTGTTGCTTTACAATCATTTTTTTACCGTGGTCAAGGATTTTTACAGGCACGCGCCTGTCTTCAAAGAGCATATCAACGGTTTCACCGTCATATAGCTCTGCCATTCTTAATTTGTCCTTTTGGGCAAACCAAGCTTCGTCTGTGGAAATAACCTTTTTTTCCCCGTCTATGAAGGTTATTTCAAGCTCGGCAATTAATGCTTTTTTCTTTTCGGGTCCGCCCTCGTCTGCGCCGAAGTTGATTTTTCCCTTATACCAGCCCTCAGATATAATAACCTCAATAAAGCAATTATTTCCTATCATAGAGGTTACATCGTAGCTTTGATACTGTACTCTTTTACGAGAGGTAAAGCCCGGGGCAAAAATAAAGTCCCCAACCCTCTCCCCATTTATCATAGCGTAGTAGCAGCCAAGGGATGTAATATTAAACACAGCCCTTTTAATCGGCTTACTAAAGGAAAGCTCTTTGCTGAAGCGCACAGGCTCGTAAAGCTTGTTTTCGGGGTGGATTATCCATTTTGCATTTTCAAATTTCATACATTAAAGTATTTTACGGAGTTATTGTAGCACACATCCTTAACAACCTGACCGGCTAAGTCAAGGTCGCCTGTCATTTCACCGTTTTCAATGAGTGTACCGAGGTAGCTGCACAAAATTCTGCGGAAATAGTGGTGACGCGGGTAGGACAAAAGCGAACGGCTGTCGGTAAGCATACCTACAAATGCGCCTATATGGCCTGTTGCGCACAAATCCTCCAAATGCTTTTCCATTCCCACCTTGTTATCAAGGAACCACCAAGCAGGTCCGTACTGAATTTTGCCTTTTGCCTCACTGCTTTGGAAGCAGCCGAGAATTGTCATAAGCTCGGAGTTCATCTTTGGGTTAAGATTGAACAAAATAAGCTTAGGTAAGCTGTCCTCGCTGTTTAGCTTATCCATTAAGCGAGAAAGCTTTGATACGCTGTTTTGATCGGAAATACTGTCAAAGCCTGTGTCAAGTCCAAGCTTATCAAGCATTTTTGCGTTATTATTACGCATAGCGCCTACGTGTAGCTCTGTTGCTATACCGTATTTGCTATATAGCTTCATAAGATAGTATGTAAGGTAGCCCTTAAATGCTTCTGCATCCCTTGGCTCAATTTTTCCTCCGTCAATTGCCTTATATAGCGCGCGCTTAGCCTCATCCCTGTCGTAAACGTCGTAAACGCACTCAAGGGCAATGTCGCTGGCTCTTGTGCCAACCTTGATAAACTCGCAAAGACGCTTTTCAAGCGCTCTTTCCAAGTCTCCGAAGGATGAAATTTTATGTGTTACCTTCTCTAATTTTTCAAGTGAGGTTAAGTAATCCTTTGCGTCAATGTTCATAATTTTATCGGCGCGAAAGGCAGGAATTACGGAAAACTTATAGCCCTTTTCCTTGATTTTTTCAAAGGTGGTAAGGTCGTCAAACACCTCGTTTGTTGTGAAAACGTGAGTAACGTTTGACATTTCGATTAAGGACTGAGGTGTTACCTCGTGCTTTTCAATGTAGTCATTGCAGAAGTCCCAAATGGCGTCTGCGTTCTTTTCGTTAATTTCAAGCTCACAGCCAAAATATTCCTTAAGCTCCACCTGTGACCAATGGTAAAGTGGGTTACCGAAGGCTGTGCCAAGAACAGTGCAGTACTTAACAAACTTTTCCTTGTTTGATTTTGAGCCTGTAATATATTCCTCGTCTACGCCATAGTTACGCATAAGACGCCACTTGTAGTGGTCGCCTGCCAACCAAATTTCAAAAATGTCGCTAAATGGCTTATTTTCAAGTATCTGCTTTTCGGGTAGGTGGCAGTGGTAATCGAAAATAGGCATATTTTTTGCATAGTCAAAGTAAAGCTTTTCCGCTGTTTTGTTTTTTAATAAAAAATTTTCCTTAATGTAACTCATTATAATGTAACACCGTCCTTAAATATTGCAATTTCGCTAAATCCGTTTATTTCATTTTTTGCTTCCTTGCCTGAGGCTATATCTATTACAAAATCCAAAAGCTCACAGGTAAGCGCTTCCTTGTCCGCTCCGTCAAGAATGGGAGAAGCGTCAAAATCAATCCAGCTTCTCTTTTTGTCGTAAAGCGCTTTATTGGTTGAAATTTTAACAGTGGGAACGGGCGCGCCAAGAGGTGTTCCTCTGCCTGTGGTAAATAAAACCATATGAACGCCGCAGGCTGTTAAATTTGTAACCGCTACTATATCATTACCCGGTCCGTTCAATAGGGAAAGACCGTTTTTGGTAAGAGTATCTCCGTAGTCAAGCACGTCAACCACAGGGGACAAGCCGCCCTTTTGAACACAGCCAAGTGACTTTTCCTCAAGGGTGGTAATGCCGCCCGATTTGTTTCCCGGGGAGGGGTTTTCGTAAATTACCTGGTTGTGGCTTGTAAAGTAGTCCTTAAAATCGTTTATAAGCTTAACCGTTTTATCAAAAATTTCACGGCTCTCGCACCTTTCCATTAACAAATGCTCAGCGCCGAACATTTCGGGAACCTCGGTTAAAACACAGCTTGCGCCGAAGGAAACCATCTTATCGCAAAGAGAGCCTACAAGGGGATTTGCGCTGATACCGCTGTACCCGTCACTTCCGCCGCACTTTAAGCCAAGGCACAATCGGGAAATGCTCACCCTTTCACGCTTAAAGCTGTCTGCGTATTCCTTAAGCTCGCAAATGAGCTTTATTCCTGCCTCAATTTCGTCCTCTTCATCCTGACAGTTTAAGAATTTAACTCTTTTGGGGTTATATTCTCCAAGCTTTTTCTTAAGCTCCTCGATGTTATTGTTTTCGCAGCCTAAGCCGAGAACCAAAACTCCGCCTGCATTCGGGTGCTTAATAAGACCGCACAGTATTTTTTGCGTAATGTCCTGGTCGTCGCCAAGCTGTGAGCAGCCATAGGGGTGAACAAAGCATTTTGCTCCTGTTTTTTCAGCAAGTATTGCAGCTACCCTGTTAACACAGCCAACGGTATTGATAATCCAAATATCGTTACGTATGCCAACGTCTCCGTTTTCTCTTATGTAGCCCTCGAAGGTTAAGGGGCTGTTTTCCCTTGCAATACCGTAATCCTTATAGTTATAGGTATATTCAAGGCTACCGTCCAAATTGGTTTTTACGTTATGGGTGTGAACGTGCTCTCCCTTTTCAATATCGCAAATTGCGTGTCCGATAGGGGAGCCGTATTTTATAACATTTTCACCCTTGGCAATCTTACATACCGCATATTTGTGACCGTTATCCAAAACCTCTACGTTATCGTTTTTATGAATTAGCATATAGCTCCTTCCACATAAGGACAAAGCCTTGTTAAATCCTGTCCCCACAGGCTCTCATCCTTTAGTATTTCGCCAACGGACATTTCCTTCATTTTCTTCATTACGTCTGCGCTGTCATCAGGTGTGCCCCTTTTGTAAAACTCGATTAGCTTTGCAAAGGCAAAAATAAGGGTTTTGGGGTATTCGCCCTTCTTTTCCTCATATTGAAGAATGGAAGGAAGAACGCGCACCTTAAACTTACTAACGGAGTTTAATGCAATTGACTGGCACATATGACGTATGTAAGGGTTTGAAAATCTTTGCATAACAGATGAAGCGTAATTAAGAGCCTCGCTTCTGTCAATATCAAGAGAGTCAACGATTTCGCCAAGGCACGCCTTTAGGTGTGCGGACATTGTTTCGTCCTTCAAGCAATCTCCAACGGTTTGAACTCCCTGTAAAAGCGCATAGGGTATCATTGAGGTGTGAGCGCCGTTTAAAATGCGAACCTTTATTGTACGGTAGTCACTTAATTTATCGGTTAAAACTACGTTTAGGTTGCATTTATCAAGAGGCAGCTCCGAGAATAGACCGTTATAGCCCTCAATTACCCATAAATGAAAATATTCCGAGGTATTGAGCATTTGGTCCTTATAGCCAAGGTCGATTTTTTCTTCCCTTGGGTAGCCTGTATTAATTCTGTCAACTAAGGTATTTGTAAATATGTTTTCCTTTTCAAGCCACTGAGCAAAGCCCTTTTCAAGCCCCCATAGCTCGCAGTACTTAAGAATACATTTCTTAAGCTCATAACCGTTATTCTCAATAAGCTCGCAGGGCAAAAATACAAATCCGCCCAAATTAAGCTCATATCTTCTTAAAAGAAGCTGGGTAAGCTTGCCCGGGAAGCTTGATGCGGGGGCGTCGGTCAGCTTATCGTCCTCGTTTACGCAAATTCCCGCCTCGGTTGTATTGGATATAATAAATCTGAAGTCCTCGTTTTCTGCTAAGCTTAAGTATTCTTCGAAATTATCGTAGGGCTTTACGCATCTTGAAATTACATCTATTTTTCTTTGGTCAACGCCTTCAACGCCTCGGCAAAGATGTGTATAAACACAATTCTGAGAGGAAAGAACATCGCAAAGTCCCTTTTCGATAGGCTGAACAACAACAACGCTACCGTTAAAATCTGTTTTTTCATTTGCAATTTGAAGCATCCAATCGGCAAAGCCTCTTAAAAAGCCGCCCTCTCCAAATTGAATAACCTTTTCTTTTCTCATATTACTTATTCACTTTCAAAAAATGTATTTTTTCTTTAGTATATCACAGTAAAGTCTTAATTTCAATTATATATAAAAAGATTGGTAAATATTTTTTTACAGCTTTATTGACTTTTTGTCAATAGTGTTTTATACTTATACTAACGACTTTCAAAGGAGAATTTTTATGAAATACGTTGATAAAAAGGTACAGGATTTGAAAATTGCTTACATTGGCGGCGGCTCACGCGGTTGGGCTTGGGGTCTTATGAGTGACTTAGCCTCTGCTGAGGATATCAGCGGTAGCGTATGTCTATACGATATTGACTATGAGGCTGCTTTAGCTAATGAGATTATCGGTAATAGATTTAGTGAGTGCAAGGACGCTAAAGCAAAGTGGACCTACAAGGCCTACAAAACTCCAAAGGAAGCGCTAAGCGGCGCTGACTTTGTTGTAATTTCTATTCTTCCGGGCACATTCGATGAAATGGAAAGTGACGTACATACACCTGAAAAATACGGTATTTACCAATCAGTCGGTGATACAACCGGACCCGGTGGAATTGTTCGCGCTATGCGTACTATTCCTATGTTTGAGGAAATTGCAAATTATATTAAGGAATACTGTCCTGATGCTTGGGTTATTAACTACACTAACCCAATGACACTATGCGTAAAAACTCTTTATAGAGTTTTCCCTGAAATTAAGGCATTTGGTTGCTGTCACGAGGTTTTCGGAACTCAAAAGCTACTTACATGGGTGGTTGAGGAATATCTTGGCGAAAAATGTACAAGACAGGATATTAATGTTAACCCTGTTGCGGTAAATCACTTTACCTGGCTTACAAGCGCAACCTATCATGGCATTGACCTATTCCCATACTATGCGCAATACTGCGAAAAATACGCTGACGGACTTCCCGCAAAGCCCGATAACAACTGGATGAACAACTCCTTTGCTTGCGCAGGCAAGGTAACCTTTGACCTATTCAGAAGATTTGGCTATATTTCAGCAGCGGGGGACAGACACTTAGCTGAATTCTGCCCCGGTAAGTGGTATCTTGAAAGCCCTGAAAGAGTTAAGGAAATGAAGTTTGGTTTAACTCCTGTTTCTTGGAGAAAGGAAGACCTTCAAAACAGACTTAAGAGAAGCCGCGGGCTTCTTAACGGTGATGAAATTAAGCTTTGGAATACAGGTGAGGAGGGTGTTAACCAAATGAGAGCCTTGCTTGGACTTTGTGACCTTATTACAAATGTTAACATTCCAAACAGAGGTCAAATTCCAAATCTTCCTCTTGGCGCGGTTGTTGAAACTAATGCTATTTTCCGCTCTAACGAGCTAAATCCTGTTTTTGCAGGGGAAATTCCAACAGAAATTTACCCGCTTGTCTCTAAGATTTGCGCTGAGCAGGAGGCTGTTTCCGATGCCATTGCTAAGCGTGATATTGAGGCTATCTTTAGTGTATTTGCCTCTGACCCGCTTGTTACCTGCGGTATTGATGATGCAAGAAAAATGTTTGACGAAATGGTAGAAAACACCAAGGAATATTTGAAGGATTACAATTTATAATGGATTTAGAAAGAATTAAAAGGGTTCAGCCCTTAATGGACCGACGCTTTGGTATGTTTATACATTGGGGACTTTATGCAATTCCCGCAAGACGTGAAAGAAGCGAGTGGATAAGAAATGTCGATATGGTAACCGACGAGGAATATCAAAGGTATTTTGACACCTTCAATCCGACAGACTATAACCCGAAGGAATGGGCGCGTCTTGCTAAAAAAGTGGGAATGAAATATGCTGTTTTGACAACAAAGCATCACGACGGCTTTTGCCTGTTTGACAGCGCGTACACGGACTTTAAGTCCACCAATACCAAAATAGGACGTGATTTGGTTAAGGAATATGTTGAGGCATTCAGAAGCGAGGGCATTATGGTTGGTCTTTACTATTCTCTTTTGGACTGGCACCATCCCGATTACCCTGCCTACGGAGATATGCACCACCCTATGAGGACAAATGAAGCATTTAAGGGCAGAGAGGAAAAATTTGAAAGATACACCGAGTATTTACATAATCAGGTAAGGGAGCTTCTTACCAATTACGGAAAAATAGACATTATGTGGTTCGACTTTCACTACGGAGAAATGACAGGCGAAAAATGGGAAGCCACCAAGCTTGTAAAAATGGCAAGGGAAATTAACCCCGATTTGATTATTGACGACCGTATCGGCGGAGATATTAAGGTAGACGAGCCTGTTTATTACGCAGGAGATTTCGGCTCACCCGAGCAAATGATACCCGCAGGCGGTGTGCGTGATTATCGCGGCAATCCTATTCCTTGGGAAACCTGTATGACGCTTAATGATAACTGGGGCTACAGCCAAAGAGATATGAACTACAAGAGTCCTAAAAATGTTATAAGAATGCTTGTGGAATGCGCCTCAAAGGGCGGAAATTTGATTTTGAATGTAGGACCCGATGCAAAGGGCAACATACCGAAGAAAAGCATTGAAATTCTTGAAGTGGTTGGAGAGTGGATGCGCTTAAACGGTGAGAGCATTTACGGATGCGGAATTGCCGATTACCCAAAGCCCGAATGGGGCAGAATTACAAAGGGCAAGAACGCAGTTTACCTTCACTTGATAGACCAGAACCAAGATACAATCGCAATGCCCGATTTTCCGTACAAGGTTAAAATGGCAACCCGCCTAAGCGACGGAAGCCTGCTCTCTATGAGCGAGCCTTGGAATGTCGACAGCTACCAGGGCGAAAGCATTGTTTTCGTGCATACTCCGCCATTTCCGCTAATGGACGATGTTGACGAGGTTATTAAGTTAGATATTGAATAAAAGCTGTCTTGTAGGACAGAGGATTATTATGAAAAATGAATTGCCCAAGAGAAA
>JAFTZI010000039.1 GCA_017461055.1 Clostridia bacterium
AGAAGGGGGACCGCTTTAGCGGTGGATGAGTAGTTGTTTAACTATAAAACACCTCATCCGTCACGCTTTGCGTGCCACCTTCTCCCACTGGAGAAGGCTATTTGTTTATATTGTACAATTGATTTTCTTAATGCAACAGCCCATTTGTTGTAGCTAAAGCTTGTTATTATTGTTAATATATAGTTTTTTGTTTTTTAGCTCAAATTTGTTTACTTTTAAAATAATATGTGGTAAAATAATATGAATGTGAATTAAGGAGGGTAACTATGAGCAAATTTGTTTTAAAAAGTGACTATGTGCCGACAGGCGACCAGCCACAAGCCATACAAAAGCTGACTGACGGTATTTTGCGCGGTGAAAGAATGCAAACGCTTTTGGGCGTTACGGGAAGCGGTAAAACCTTTACTATGGCTAATGTGATTGCTAATATTAACCGTCCTACAATTATATTTGAGCCTAACAAAACCTTGGCTGCTCAGGTTTGCTCCGAAATGAGAGAGCTTTTTCCCAACTCGGCTGTTGAGTATTTTGTTTCCTATTACGACTATTATCAGCCCGAGGCATATATACCCGGCAAGGACATTTACATTGAAAAGGATGCAATGATAAATGACGAAATAGACAAGCTTCGTCACAGTGCTACAAGCGCCCTTTTCGAAAGACGTGATGTTATTATTGTAACAAGCGTTTCTTGTATTTATTCTCTTGGCGACCCTGAGGAATATCAAAGTCTGCAAATTGATTTGCGCGAGGGCATGGAGCTTTCCCGTGACGATTTGGTACGCAGGCTGATTAGCCTTAACTATGAAAGAAACGACGTTAATTTTGTGCGTAATAAGTTCAGAATAAGGGGGGACGTGGTTGAAATTTTCCCTGCTTCCTCTACTGACAAGGCTATAAGAGTTGAATTTTTCGGCGAGGAAATCGATCGCTTGTGCGAGATAAATACTCTTACGGGTGAGATTTTAAGAAGCCTTTCATATATTGCCATATTCCCTGCTAACCACTATGTTGTTTCAAGTGACAAGCGCGAGGCTGCCCTTGAAAAAATATATGAGGAAATGGTAGAGCGTGTAGACTTTTTCAAGAGCCAAAACAAGCTTCTTGAAGCGCAAAGAATTGAGGAAAGAACAAAATACGACATTGAAATGCTGCGCGAAATCGGCTTTTGCTCAGGTGTTGAAAACTACTCGCGTGTGTTAAGCGGTCGTGCCCCCGGCTCAACGCCTTACACCCTTTTGGACTATTTTCCAAAGGATTATATTATGTTCATTGACGAAAGCCACGTAAGTGTACCGCAGATACGCGGTATGAGTGGCGGTGATTTGGCAAGAAAGACTAATTTGATTGAATACGGCTTTCGCTTGCCCTCTGCATATGATAACAGACCGCTGAATTTTCCTGAATTTTTGTCAAAATTAAATCAAACGATTTTTGTGTCCGCAACTCCGGGAGATTTTGAACAGGAAAACTCCACATCCGTTGCAGAGCAATTAATAAGACCAACCGGTCTTGTTGACCCAAGCGTGGAAATACGTCCCATCAGCACGCAGATTGATGATGTTGTGGGCGAAATCAGGCTTCGCATTGAGAAAAAGGAAAGGGTGCTTGTAACCACTCTTACAACCAAGATGGCTGAGGATTTAACGGACTTTTTGGCTGATAACGACATAAAGGTAAAATATATTCACCACAATGTTGATACGATTGAAGGAATGGAGATAATAAAAGGGCTGCGTCTTGGGGAATTTGACGTGCTTGTGGGCATCAATCTGCTACGTGAGGGACTTGATATTCCCGAGGTTTCCTTGGTAGCTATTCTTGATGCGGACAAGGAAGGCTTATTCCGTTCGGAGCGTTCATTAATACAGACCATAGGACGTGCTGCAAGAAACGCAAACGGTCACGTTATTATGTATGCCGATGCTGTTACAAAATCTATGAAGGTTGCTATTGAAGAAACCAACAGAAGAAGAAGCGTGCAGCAAAAATACAACGAGGAAAACGGAATTATTCCAAAGACTATTATTAAGGGTGTACACGACGTTATTGACCTTGGCAAAAAGGAAGATAAAAAGAAAAAGGGCAAGCTGAGCCACGAGGAAAAGGAAAAGCTGATTGCGGAATTGACAAAGGAAATGAGAAGCGCTTCTGCCAAGCTTGAATTTGAAAAGGCGGCTTACCTGCGTGACCAAATCAAGGAATTAAAAACTACTAAAAAATAAAGGGCAAAATAATGAAAAACCAAATTGAAATTAAGGGTGCAAGAGTTCATAACCTTAAAAACATAGATATAACTATTCCAAGGGACAAGCTTGTTATTTTAACAGGTCTTTCCGGCTCGGGTAAAAGCTCTCTTGCCTTCGATACCATATATGCAGAGGGACACAGGAGATTTGTTGAGTCCTTGTCCTCTTACGCAAGACAATTCTTGGGTCAGCTTGACAAGCCTGATGTGGACTCCATTGAGGGTCTTTCTCCCGCTATATCAATCGACCAAAAAACCACATCTAAAAACCCTCGCTCAACCGTTGGTACGGTAACGGAGATATACGACTACCTAAGGCTTTTATATGCGCGTCTGGGCACTGTGCACTGTCCTATTTGCGGAAAGGAAATCAAGCAGCAAAGCGTTGACCAGATAATTGACAAAATCCTTGAGCTTGAACAGGGAGAGCGCTTTATGGTGCTGTCTCCTGTGGTGCGCGGAAAAAAGGGTAGGCACGAAAAGATTATTGCTGACGCGCGTAAAAACGGATATGTGAGATTAAGAATAGACGGAACGATTTATGACATTTCCGAGGACATTGAATTAGAGCTTACAAAAAAGCATAATATTGATATTGTTATAGACCGTCTTGTTATGAAGGAGGGCTTGCGTCCGCGTCTTTCCGACTCGGTGGAAAATGCTCTTAAGGTAAGTGACGGTAAGGTTAATATTTTGACGCTTCCCAAGGAAGGACAGGGGGTGGAATATGAATTTTCCACTAACTACGCCTGTGAGGAGCATAATATAAGCTTTGGTGAGCTTGAGCCTCGCTCCTTCTCCTTTAACAACCCCTTTGGCGCTTGTGAGCATTGCGCGGGTATTGGCGAATTAAGAAGAATTTCGCCCGAGAAAATTATTCCCGACACCTCTCTTTCTCTAAGTGAGGGCGCTATACAGGTAAACGGCTTTAAGTCAATTGATGAGCAAAGCTGGACAGGCCCGTTATTTAAGGCTGTGTGTGAGCATATTGGCGCATCTATCGACATTCCGATTAAGGATTTTACCAAGGAGCAGCTTGATGCTATTTTATATGGCACAGGTGACCAATACTACACTGTTGACAGGTATTTTGCAAAGCAAAAAAGACGTCAGACCACTAAATTCGAGGGTGTTATCCGTACCATTGAGCAGCGTATGCAAATGATGGGGGACGAATACTACGACCAATTTATTGAGGAAACTCCTTGCCCTGTTTGTCACGGACAAAGGTTAAATAAGCAGGCGCTTTCCGTAACGGTAGGCGGAAAGAATATTGATGAATTTTGCCGACTTTCTGTGGTTGAGGGTCTTAAGTTTATTGAAGCTCTTACCTTTACAGAAAGTGAAATGCAGATTGCAAAGGAAATTTTAAAGGAAATTAAGGCTCGCTTGGGCTTTATGAAGAGTGTGGGTCTTGAATACCTTACCCTTGCAAGAAAAAGCGCTACCCTGTCAGGAGGAGAAGCGCAAAGAATACGCTTAGCTACCCAAATAGGCTCCTCTCTTGTGGGAGTTTTGTATATACTTGATGAGCCGAGCATCGGCTTGCATCAAAGAGACAACTCAAAGCTTATTAAAACCCTTAAGGATTTAAGGGATGTGGGAAACACTGTAATTGTGGTTGAACACGACGAGGAAACTATGCTTGAAAGCGATTACATTGTTGATATAGGTCCCGGGGCAGGTGTGCACGGCGGTGAAATTGTAGCTATGGGTACGCCTAAGGAAATTATGGAAAATGAAAGCTCCATAACCGGCGCTTATTTAAGCGGTAGAAAATCAATAGAGGTGCCTTTGGAAAGAAGAACGGGCAACGGAAATTATCTTAAGATTTTCGGAGCGCGTGAAAACAACCTAAAAGGCATAAATGTGGAAATACCGCTTGGCTGCTTTGTTTGTGTAACCGGTGTTTCAGGCTCGGGTAAAAGCTCTCTGATTAACAAAATTCTTTTACAGTCTCTTGCAAAGAAGCTAAACAGGGCTATCACATATCCCGGCAAGGTTGACAGAATTGAGGGCTACGAGCATCTTGACAAGGTAATTGCCATTGACCAGTCCCCAATCGGACGCACTCCAAGGTCAAATCCAGCCACGTATACGGGTCTTTTCACCGAAATACGTGATTTATTTGCAAAAACTCCCGATGCAAAAATGCGTTCATTTACCTCATCACGTTTTTCATTTAACGTTAAGGGTGGAAGATGTGAAAGCTGTGACGGTGACGGTGTTAAAAAGATTGAAATGCACTTTTTGCCTGACGTTTATGTTAAATGCGATGTTTGTAAGGGCAAGCGATACAACCGTGACACCTTAGAGGTGAAATTCAAGGGTAAAAATATTTCAGATGTTCTTGAAATGACTGCTGAGGAGGGCGCAAAATTCTTTAGCGAAATTCCAAGCATATCAAAAAAGCTTCAAACCATTTGCGATGTTGGTCTTGGCTACGTTAAAATAGGTCAGTCCTCAACAACACTGTCAGGCGGTGAAGCGCAAAGAGTTAAGCTTGCAACGGAGCTTTCAAAGCGTTCAACAGGCAAGACAATTTATATTCTTGATGAGCCGACAACAGGCTTGCACACAGATGACGTTAAAAAGCTTATCGGAGTTTTACAGCGCCTTGTTGATGCGGGAAACTCTATTATAGTTATTGAGCATAACCTGGACGTTATTAAAACCGCCGACCACATAATCGACTTAGGTCCTGAGGGCGGCGACGG
>JAFTZI010000040.1 GCA_017461055.1 Clostridia bacterium
GTGATTTAGCGAGGAAAATACAAGAAAGACAAGTGTTTTGCGAAGGCGCATACTCTTTAGTGTCTGTAACTGAGCAATAACACGAAGTATTTCGCAGTAGTTTGCCGCTAAAAATCAGTCAGGTGAGGTGACAGAGCCAAAATTAAATTCCTTGACTTTTTGTTAAAATAAGGCTACAATTAAATAAAGAACATTTTCGGAGGTTATTTTATGCAATCTCTTCGCCAGCTATATAAGATAGGCAGAGGGCCATCAAGCTCTCACACAATGGGGCCCGAAAAGGCATCATTGATTTTAAAGGAGGAATTCGGTCAGGCTGACCTTTTCAAAATTACTCTTTTCGGCTCTCTTGCGCTAACGGGCAAGGGACACGGTACGGACAGAATTATTAAGGAAACCTTTTCTCCAAAAAGGTGCGAGATTATATTTGACAAGCAAAGTACCTGTGATGTACATCCAAACACAATGGACATTGAAGCCTACGAAGGAAATAAGCTTATAGGCAAAAGACGTGTTTACAGTGTAGGCGGCGGCAGTATTCTTTTTGAAAACGAGGAAAGCGAAACGCCAAACGACGTTTACCCCTTAAACAGCTTTACAGAAATTGCCGAATACTGCCTTAAGCACAATATGAGAATTTGGGAATATGTAAGGGAATGCGAGGGCGAGGAAATATTTGAGCATTTGCACAAGGTATGGGATGTTATGAAAGCGTCTATTAACCAAGGGCTTACAACAACAGGAGTTTTGCCCGGTGGCTTGGGAACTCAAAGACGCGCTCAAATTCTATACAATCAGCGCCATATAGACGAAAGCGCGCAAACACAGGAAAACCGCCTTGTTTGCTCCTATGCCTTTGCTGTCAGTGAGCAAAATGCCTCGGGCGGCACAATTGTAACTGCTCCCACCTGCGGCGCTTGCGGTGTTGTTCCTTCGGTTTTGAAATATTATCAAGAGAAAAAGGGCTTTAGTGACGAGCAAATTGTACGCGCCCTTGCAACAGGCGGTATTATTGGCAATCTTATAAAAACAAATGCCTCAATCAGCGGTGCTGAATGTGGCTGTCAAGCAGAAATTGGCTCTGCCTGCTGTATGGCAGCAGGGGCATTAGCCGAGCTTTTTGAAATGGGCTTAGGACAAATCGAGTATGCTGCCGAGGTTGCAATGGAGCATCACTTGGGCTTAACCTGTGACCCAATAGGCGGCCTTGTTCAAATCCCTTGCATTGAACGAAATGCAGTTGCCGCTATGCGCGCGATTAATGCTCTTTCCTTGGCAAACTTTTTAACAGACAGCAGAAAAATCAGCTTTGACCTTGTTATCAAGGTTATGTACGAAACAGGCAAAAACCTGTTAAGTGACTACCGTGAAACCTCCTCCGGCGGTCTTGCAAAGCACTATGCACACCACGAGGTTAAAGAGTAGCGAGCAAAACCCCAATATTAATAGCAAAGGGGCTGACACACTAAGAAAGCCCAAAAAGTAAAAAAACAACCACTCTTTACCGAAAAGGTATTGAGTGGTTGTTTGCTTTGATGTATAATTAAATTGCGAAAAATAACTAACAAAAAAGCGAGGTAATTATACACCA
>JAFTZI010000041.1 GCA_017461055.1 Clostridia bacterium
CATATTGGCCTCCGTTCCTGCTATCCTGCCCTTTTTACAGGTATAGCGAAATTTATTTCAAAAATCTTATTTTCGGTAGGTATCAATCCTGTTTTATTTCACAGTTTATACGGAAAATGTAGGTATCAATCCTTATGTAATTCCTTAATAAGATTATTTGAGCCTAGCAGGGTAAGACTCAGTTAAACCACGATTTTATACGGTAAATCTCGTCTTACTCTGTGTTAAAAAAACTTGAAAATTTTTTAATTGTCTGCGTTTTTTGCCTTGATTAAGCCAAGATTTACTCGTCTAAAATTGCGAGCACCAAAAACGCTTATTTTAAGATGATTTTGGCTGAGGCTTGACACAGCCATACTAAGTATTGCAAGGAGAGACTCGGCTAAAAGCGCTGAAAATAAACGCTTCTGGCGTGGTTCAACTGGGTCTTACTCTGCTACTTTTCTTGTTGTTTGCGTTATATATTACATTAAGTCCCTTTAAGGTAAGGTCGTCCACGTGCTTAACCTTAATTCTAAAGTAGGTAAGAAGCATGGGAGCAAAGCCGCCTGTTACATAAACAGGGGTTGAGCTTGGTAGGTCAAGCTCTCTTTTGTAGGTTTCAACAAAGCCTTCAACTGCCATTACCTGACCGAAGATAACACCTGATTTCATAGAATCAGAGCTGTTTTTTGCAAGGACAGGAAAGCTTTCATCAGCTATTACGTTTGGCAAAAGTCCTGTTTGATTTAAGGAATTCAGGCTCATTTGTATTCCCGGCATAATGTAGCACCCTGCGTACGCCTTGCTTTTATCTACTGCTGATATTGTTGTAGCTGTTCCGAAATCTACTATTATAACAGGGCTGCCTGACAAATCAAGGGCTCCTGCTGTATTTGCAACAAGGTCTGCGCCAAGCTCTGACGGGTTATCAACCTTTATGGGATAGCCTGTTTTAATGCCCGGGCCTACTGTGGTAATAGGGGCGCTTGTCAGCTTTTTCATAGCATACTGAAGCTTTGGTGTTATATCGGGGCAAACAGAGCCTATTATTACACCGTCAAGAGCCTCAAGCACGCGCCCGTTACTCTCGATTAAGGCTTTTAAGGTAATTGCATATTCATCTCCTGACCTTGTATGGTCTGTGCCTACGTAAAACACATCCAAAAGCTTTTTGGAATCGAAAATTCCAACGTGTATATTTGTATTACCTATATCAATTGCAATAATCATTTTGTTTCCCCTTTCTTAATTAATCCACGTTGTTAAAGGTTACACTTACCTGTGTTCCCTCTCCGATTTGGCTTTCTATTTTTAAATCCGCAGAATAAAGAGCGCATATGTGCTTTACAATTGCCAAGCCTAAGCCTGTGCCGCCTGTTTTTTTAGATCTTGATTTATCAACACGGTAAAATCTTTCACACAGTCTTGGAATATGCTCCTTTTCTATACCGATACCTGTATCTTTTATTTGAATAACGGTTTTTTCCTTGGTTTGAGCAAGAACAATTTTAATGCTGCCATTTTCCTTATTATAGTTTACTGCGTTTGAAAGAATATTGCCAACAAGCTCGAAGATTTTTTTGTTGTCAGCTATAACGCTTCCCTCTCCGTTTATTTCCCAGGAAATTTTCTTGCTTGCAAGCTGTGTTGAAAGCTCGCCTAAAATTTCCTCGCATACTGACCTTAAATTTACGTTGGTAAGCTCGTCTAACTGCTCGCTTCTTTCAAGTCGGCTCAGCTTAAGCATATCGGCAATTAAGCTTGCCATACGTAAGCCTTCCTTATGTATTCTTTCTATTTGCTTTTTAGAGGACTCATCTATTCCTTCCTTGGCCGAAAGCAGCTCTGTTAAGCCAAGCATTACTGTAATCGGTGTTTTAAGCTCGTGCGAGGCATTGGCAAAGAAATCACTTTTCTGCGTAGCCATTGCTTTCTGCTTTGTAACATCGGTTACGATGATTATTTTTGAAATTTTCTTAGACAGGTTTTTATCAAATATAATTCTTATGGCAAAGGAAAGCTCCTTATCTCCTATTTTGTATTCAAAGGCTCCGTCCTCCTCATTATAGGAAAGTATTTTCTCTACCAAATGAATATCATCAATTAAAAATATGAGCTTCTTGTTTATATAATCACCGTTGCCTGAAAATATTTTCAAGGCACTGTTGTTTACGTGCACTATATCACTTGTATAGCTAAGGGCAATTATTCCCTGTGATACATTATCAAGCACCTGTTGAAGCTTTGCCTTTTCGTTTTTTTCGCTAATTATTCTTTTATTTATATTTTTGTTTAGCTGACATAGCTCACTTGTTATTGGATATAGGGTGTCACTTGAATCAACCTTCTCTATTTCTGAGGGTAGATAATTATTGGAATTCATACACTTAAGGCAGTTTTCTATTCTATTAAGCCTTTGTGAAAATGATATTGCCAATGCAATTGATGCTCCTATTGCCATTAGTAAAGCAAAGGCTACTGCCACTATTAAAAGTGGAACAGAGTCGTAAATATAGCCTAATAGCCCAAAGGTGCAAATTATTATGATTGCTCCTAAGGATACGGAAAATATCCTCAAAAAGATTTTTTTAGTCATTGATTTTCAAAGCGATAGCCTATGCCGCGCACAGTAACTATGCTATCTGTTCCCTTTATATTTTTAATCTTGTCACGCAGGGTTGCTATGTGCATGTCAAGCGTTCTTGTTTCGCCCATAAAGTTTTCCCCCCAAACCTCACGGAAAAGCTCCTCTCTTTCAACGGTTACTCCACCCTTGGTTATAAGATGCTTTAAAAGCTTAAATTCCTTTAAGGTAAGACCCAAATCCTGTCCGTTATAAAGAATCTTGTAGGTATTATTATCTATAACAAAGCCCTGCGCATCCATTACGTAAAGGCTGGCGCGACGCAAATTCGTTTTAACTCTTGCCATAAGCTCTAATATGGAAAAGGGCTTTGCCATATAATCATCAGCGCCCTTATTAAGTCCCTTTACGAAGCTTATTTCGTCGTTTTTGGCACTTACTATTATAACAGGCACCTTTTTGTCCTCTTGTCTTATTTTATTAAGGATTGTGTAGCCATCCATATCGGGAAGCATTATATCTAATATTATCAGATTTGGTCGCTTCCTTGAAAATTCATTTAAAAAATCATTACCGTTTTCAAATAAGCGCACATCATAGCTTTCCTCAAAGGCACCCTCATACACCTCGCCAATGCCCTCGTCGTCCTCAACTATATAAATAAGCGGTAAATTTTCCTTCATCAAAACTTTTTGTGTACTCCCGTTTCGTTATATTTGGTCCATTCGGCTACATTAACCGCATGGTCACCTATTCTTTCAAGATACTTTGCTATCATCATAAGGGTTATTGCCTGCTCGCCATTTGCGCTGTCCTGCCTTATCAGCTCAATAAGCTCATTTTGTACAGTTATAAAAAGGCTGTCCATTGTGTCATCAGCGCTGATAACACTGTTAGCAAGCTCCTGACTGTTAGTTATAAATGAGTTTACGCTGTCTCTTACCATTTTAACAGCTAAGCTGCCCATTAATGATATGTGATTAAGCTTTTTGATATATGCTTCCCCCGGCATTGAATACACAAGCTCGCCAATGTCGCTTGCCTGGTCGCCAAATCTTTCAATATCGGTTATCATTTTAAGAGCAGTTGAAACAGCTCTGAAATCCTTTGCCACAGGCTGCTGCTTTAAAAGAATACGCATACATTTTTTCTCTATGGACATTTCGTATTCGTCCACCTGCTTATCAAGCTCACCAATGCTTTTGCCAAGAGCTCTGTCCCTGTTAATCAGGGCAGTTATGGCATCGGAAATCATTCCTTCGGTTATACGGCACATTTCTACAAGCTGTGTCTTTAATTCAGATAGCTCCACCTCAAAGGCTTTTCTTATTGACATATCTTTTCTCCATTATACAATTTTTTATTAAAAATTTCAATACATAATTAACCAAATCTTCCTGTTATATATTTTTCTGTTCTTTCATCCTTGGGAGATGTGAATATTTCATCCGTCTCGGCGTACTCCACAAGCTCACCCAACAGAAAAAAGCCTGTGTAGTCGGATATTCTTGCTGCCTGTTGCATATTGTGGGTAACTATTACTATGGTGGCGGTTTTCTTTAATTCGTCGCACAGCTCCTCGATTTTTCCTGTGGATATTGGGTCAAGGGCGCTTGTTGGCTCGTCCATTAGCAAAATTTTAGGCTTAACCGCCAAGGCTCTCGCTATGCAGAGCCTTTGCTGTTGACCTCCTGACAAGCCAAGGGCGCTTTTGTTAAGCCTGTCCTTTAATTCCTCCCACATTGCTGCTTGCTTTAAGGATTCCTCCACAATTTCATCAAGCTCTGACCTTTTGTGTATTCCAAAGGTGCGCGGCCCGTAGGCTATGTTGTCATAAACACTCATTGGGAAGGGGTTTGGCTTCTGGAATACCATTCCCACATTTTTTCTAAGCTCATTTACGTCTATTTTCCCGTATATGTCAACGTCTCCTATTAAAAACTCGCCTGTTATTTTACAGCCCTGCACCAAATCGTTCATACGGTTAAAGCATTTTAAAAGTGTGGATTTTCCACAGCCTGAGGGTCCTATAAAGGCTGTCACCTTTTTTTCGGGGATTTCTATACTTATGCTTTTTATTGCCTGAAAATCGCTATACCACAAGCTTGCATCCTTTACGGAAATGCTTTGTCCAAAGGATGCTTCAAGCTGATTTTTTTGATTTTCTTTCATTTGCGTCTCCTTTTAATCTTCTGTTAAGGGTCTTTCCTACCTGCTCGGCAAAAATGTTCAAGCCCAAAACAAGTATTATCAGCACCACTGCTGTTGCGTATGCTTCGTTTATATACCAGCCCTCTCCCGATAGCTGATAAAGCGCTACTGCCAAGGTTGCGCCACCCTCGAGTATTCCCTTTGGCACTGCCTTAATTACCGAGCCCATTGTATATAGCAAGGGGGCTGACTCACTGATTACTCTGCCTATGCTCAGTATAACTGCGCTAAGAATCCCCGGCAAGGCGCTTGGCAAGGCTACCTTTAATATTGTTCTCAGCTTTCCTGCGCCTAAGGCAAGGCTTGCTTCTCTTAATGAATTTGAAACGCCCTTAAGGCTTTCCTCAGTTGACCTTACAATAGTTGGCAAAAGCATTATTGAAACTGTTAAGGAGCCCGAAAGAATTGATGCAGAGCCGCCAAATATTTTAACAAAGGTTATCATACCGAAAAGTCCGTACACAATTGACGGAACTCCGCTAAGAATGTTTATGGCTCCTCTTACTATACGAACAAAGACGCTTTCTCTTTTGGCATATTCGTTTAAGAATATTGCTGTCATTATGCCAATAGGGACTGCTATTAACAGGCTTATGATAACTACCAATACCGTACAGATAATTGCAGGGAGTATTGTTATATTCTCGCTGCCAAATTCAAATTTACCGTATATTAGCTGAGGCTTGGTTACAAGAGTGGGAAGTCCCTTTACGAAAATAAATACAATTATCATTGCAAGAATTAACGCAACCGCTATTCCCGATGCCTTTGCTACCGCTTCTCCTATTTTTGACGATTTTATTTTATACGAAATGCTTCCTGCTCCTTCCTTGATTTTTTGAGAAAAAAGGAAGGCTTTTGCCTTAAGCTTACTTTCCTTTGGTCTTTTGACTATTCCGTCCACTGTCTTTCTTGATATCAAATTGAACATAAGGTTTATAATTAACACAAACATCAGAAGCACAACGCCTGTGGCAATAAGCGCTCCCTCCTGCACCTGACCTGCATAGCCCATTTCCAACACTATATTGGCTGTCATGGTTCTGAAGCTGTTAAACAGTCCGCTTGGGTAGGTTGGGGAATTTCCCGCTACCATAACAACCGCCATTGTTTCTCCAAGTGCGCGTCCAATGCCCAATATCAGTGATGCGATTATTCCGCCGCGCGCCGAGGGAACCATAATTTTAAAGACTGTTGCGGTGTGGCTTGCACCTATTGCAACGGAGCCATCATAATACTGATTAGGTACTGCCTCTAAGGCTGTTTTGGAAAGTGAAACTACTGTTGGCAAAATCATAACTCCGAGTATTATCGATGTGGCTAAAAGTCCGCTTCCGTTGTTGGGAGCCATTTTTGACAGTAAGGGAAGTAAAAAGGCTATTCCGAAAAATCCATACACCACCGAGGGTATGCCTGAGAGTAAATTTATGATTGTTGAAGCTATAGGCTTTAATTTTTGGGGGCAATAAAACACAAGAAATATTGCTGTAAAATAACCAAGCACGCCTCCGATTAATAATGCTCCTACAGTGCTTGCGGCTGTTCCCGATATCATTGTAAATATGCCGTAGCTTCCTTTAAGAGCGCTCTCATAGGTATCGCTTCCTTGCGGTGCCCATTTATTGCCGAATATAAAATCAAATATTCCTATTTTGTTAAAGGCAGGGGCGCTTTTTACTATTAAAAATACAAATATGGCTAAAACCGAAATTATACATATTGCGGCTCCAAAAGCAAAAAGCGTCCTTCCCAATCTTTCTTTAATTTTTGCTGATGTCATTTTTTCACTCAAGCTCGCTTAGCTTTTTAATATTGCCCGCAAAAATATCGTATAGCTGTTCAACGGTCAAATCTTGGATGGTGGTATTGCTTTTATTTACTATTACCGCAACTGCGTCAAGGCACACATTAAAGCTTTCAATTCCTTCTTCGTCAACGCTTGCCGAGGAAAGTCCTATTACATTTCCTGTGGCATCGTTTTCAACCGCGCTTCTTCCAATGCTGGAGCCTTGAAGCTCAATATCAAAGATGTCCTCAACATTTTCACCGTAAAGCTGAGCATAGCCCTTTGCTGCTGAATTAATAAATTTTTCCATCGAGGTTGAGCCTCTTATTACTATTTTTGCTCCGTTTGGCAAGGAGCTTTGCTTTTGGTAGTCTAATACATCAATGGGCTCACTTCCCTCGTTTGCACGTTTTGCCCCATCTTCAAGAAATATTGTTCCTGCTGCCTCAGAGTGCTCCTTTGATGCGGCGCTCTTAAGATAGTTTAAAAAATCCTCTGTGCGAAGGGTTAACGGCACCTTTTCGCTTGTCATTATTACAAATGGGCGCTGTATTTTATAGCTACCGTCAAGCACTGTTTCGCTGCTTGGCAAAACACCGTTTACCTTGACTGCATTTACGGTGTCGTTTAATGAGCCTAAGGAAATATAGCCTATGGCATTTTCATCACTGGCCACTGCTGATAATACAAGTCCTGTTTTATTGTGAATAATAGCATCGGCAGTGACGTTTCCTTGAAGGGTTACTCCGTTTTTTGAAACAGCCTTGTCAAATGCTTCCTTTGTGCCGCTTGAATCCTCTCTTACCACTACTGTAATGTTTTTTTCCGCATTACAGGCACAGGAGCAAAGTCCCAATACCAAGGTAAATACTAATGCGACAGATGTTAAAATTGCAAATATTTTTTTCATTTTTATTTTCTCCTTTCGTTATTTGCACCTTAATTTTATACCTGCTTAATGGCTTCTTCTATCATATTTTTTGCTGTTTTACGTAAAAAATATGTAAGGGAATGTAAAGTTTGTATTGACAATATCAATTAAATGTAATATACTCTTATAGGATTTAATGTAGGGTTTTAAAAAGTTGGGAGTTAATATGAATATTATTACCGTTAGCCGCCAATTTTCCAGTGGTGGACGTGAAATAGCAAAAAGATTAGCCGATATACTTGGATACGATTACTATGATAAGGAAATTATCAGCCAAATTGCAAAAAACAAAAGCTTAGACGAGGGCTATGTTGAGGACTCACTAGGCATTAAGGCTATTCCTTTACATTTTGCAAGAAGCTTTACCTTTGCTTATGCCAGCACAGCCAAAAGTGAGCTTATGGTTGAGGAAAAAAGAATTATTGATGAAATAGCTCAAAAAGGTAAAAATTTCATCATTGTAGGTCGCAATGCCGACCTTTTATTAAAGGAATACAAGCCCTTAAATATTTTCGTTTGCGCTGATATGGAAAGCAAAATTAACCGTTGTCTTGAAAAATCAACGGAAGGCGAAAAGCCATCAGTTAAGGAGATTGAAAAGCAGATTGCCAAAATAGACAAGAGCCGCGCCTCTGCACGCGCTATTATATCGGAAACCAAATGGGGCGAATGCTTAAACTATCATATGACAATAAATACAACAGGCTGGCAAATAAAAGAGCTTGTCCCTGTTGTAGTTAAGCTTGCAGAGCTATATTTTGATGAAGAAAAATGAAAATTCAGTTAAGAGACCACTTTACTTATAAAAAGCTTTTAAGGTTTACTCTACCGTCAATCGGTATGATGATATTTACATCTATTTACGGTGTAGTTGACGGATTTTTTGTTTCTAACTTTGTTGGAGAAACTGCATTTGCGGCAGTTAACTTCACTATGCCATCTTTAATGATTTTGGGTGCTATTGGCTTTATGTTTGGCGCAGGAGGAAGTGCGCTTGTTTCAAAAACCTTGGGCGAAGGTAACAAAGAAAAGGCTAACAGCTTATTTTCCTTGTTTGTATATGTTCCAATGGCGCTTGGTGTTATTGTTGCCATTTTAGGCTTTGTTTTTTTGAAGCCCTTAGTTTCACTTTTGGGTGCTGAGGGGCAAATGCTTGAGTATTGTGTCCGTTATGGAAGAATAATAGTGTTAGGGCTTGTTTTCTATATGCTTCAAATGGAATTTCAAAGCTTTATGATTACTGCCGAAAAGCCGCAGCTCAGCTTTATTTTTACTGTTATTGCAGGGTGTACAAATATTGTTCTTGATGCTTTATTTGTTGCTGTTTTCAAGTGGGGCTTAGAGGGGGCGGCGATTGCTACTGTCCTTAGTCAGATTGTTGGTTGTGTTTGTCCCTTGATTTATTTTATCCGAAGCAATTCAAGTCTTTTAAGACTTGGCAAGGCCAAAACGGATTTTGGCGCATTAATTAAGGCTTGCACCAATGGCTCAAGCGAGCTTATGTCCAATATTTCTATGTCCTTGGTTGGTATGCTTTACAATACTCAGCTTCTTAAATATGCAGGGGAGTACGGTGTTGCCGCATATGGCGTTTTAATGTATGTAAACTTTATTTTCATTTCCGCATTTATCGGATACAGCATCGGCTGTGCGCCTGTTATCGGCTATCACTATGGAGCTAAAAACAGCGATGAATTAAAGGGAATTTTGAGAAAAAGTGTAACAATAATTGCTATATCTTCTGTTTGTATGGTAGTATTAGCGGAGCTTTTGGCTTCCCCCATGTCTCAATTGTTTGTTGGCTATAATGAGGAGCTTTGCCAACTCACTAAACGAGCATTTCTGTTTTATTCCTTTGCATTTTTGTTCTCCGGCTTTGCTATTTTTGGCTCGTCATTCTTTACTGCTCTTAACAACGGTCCTGTGTCTGCGATTATTTCCTTTATGCGTACGCTTGTTTTCCAGGTTGCCGCAGTTATTATCTTGCCGATTATCTTTAATGGAGTGGATGGCATTTGGCTGTCAATCGTTGTTGCAGAGGCTCTTGCCGTAATTGTTACAGTAATTTTTATCTTTGCAAAGCGCAAAAAATACGGATATTAAAAGCCTGCGTTTGCAGGCTTTTTGCTTGTTTTAATTTTTTTGAAAAAAAGCAAATTTGCTATTGACAAATCAATTTCCTTTTGCTATAATAGTATGGCATTAAGAAATCGCACATAAAACACATGCTATCGAGATGTAGCGCAGTTGTAAATAAGCTTCTAAGAATACGAGCTTTTGCGAAGTATGATTAGCTTAAGTGCATTTATGCAAGTGAGCGTAGCGAGTCGCAGTAGCGCCGCGACAACTGCTTTGTAATTTAATATTTTTCCTATCGAGATGTAGCGCAGTTGGTAGCGCGCATGGTTTGGGACCATGATGCCGCAGGTTCGAATCCTGTCATCTCGACCATAAAAACGGTGTACCCTTTTGGGGCATACCGTTTTTATTTTTGGAATAATGAAAGGATGAGAACCGTGGGTTCGATAATGAGTTTCCAAGAACACGAGCCACGGCGAAGTGCGATTGGCTAAAACGAATTATGCAAGGGAGCTTTGCGAGTCGCAATCCTGTCATCTCGACCACCTGTCTCTAATTCGAACCATAGGGATTATAAGCTCGAATTAAATCAGAACTATAAAAAAGGACTACTCAAAACGAGTAGCCCTTTTTCGTTATTTGAACAGTAGTAAATTATATTATTTCTGCTTTTACTCCCCATAGCAATCGACTTTTATTCCTTCCTTGAAAGGTGAATCGATATTTTTATTTAATGTAACAACCATTGGTATAGAATTTGACCACATATAATAAATATTTCAAAAAATTGGATTCATATATTTCTTTTTCAATCACCAATTCACGATTCTCAAATAATATACGAATGCCTTTTTTTGAATCAAATTTATTTGACTATCCAATACATTTTACATCCATCAATCAAAACAACTCCTTGCTTTTGCATCTGCTTTTGAAATCATCAAGCATATGTTTAGCTGTTCGGTGATTTTTTATAATCAAAACCGCAGGACCATATTCGGTAGATGGTATCGTATCTAACAGAGCACTGACGAAGTTGTTTTCTTTCATTTATACCCTCCTTGAATGTGCTTAATTATTAATTATGTTGATTTGAACTTACCATTTCCACAGCCGTCATATATAAATTCTTGCTTAGTCATTTTTCCTCACCTTAATAATATCGTATTTTTCACCTATTTTTACAATTCTGCACCCTTCATAATCAAATGGTCTAACTATGTCAAACATAGGCTCAATTAAATAATTTCCGTTTTTGTCTATTATTCCTACCTTGTAATTTTCTCCCGCCTCTGCACAAAGGTTAGAAAACCCGCCTGCTTCCTCAAAGCGAGGCTTTATTACTACATTTCCAGTTTTATCTATGTATCCCCAGTTTTCACCTATTCTGACCGCACAAAGCCCCTCGCTAAAATAGGCTACATCATCAAATTGAGGCTCTATTACTGTGTTTC
>JAFTZI010000042.1 GCA_017461055.1 Clostridia bacterium
GGCAAATAAAAAAGCCCCTTAAGGGGCGGTCGGTGGGAGTCGTGCAAATGGCAGACTGTTCGACGAGCTTTTAGGCTCAGCCCACTGACTTGCCCTAAGGGGGCAGTGCAAACCACCAGCACGGCTGGTGGTTATGATTATATGTCAAATAACATTTCCATAGGTAAATTTAATATTTTAGAAATTGCATATATTTCTTTATCAGTGGCGATTCGTAATTGTCCTTCAAGCTTTGAATAACTTGTTGGGTTAATATCACACCCCAAAACTTGCATCATAGCAATAAAATCTTTTTGTTTAATATTTCTTTGCTTACGTAAAAGCTCGATCTTTTTCCCTACTATATTCTTATCACCATAAACTTTTTTTCTAATTTTCATTAAAAACTCCCTAAGTGAAATAAACTATCTAAATTATATGCTTAAAAGCACTTGACAAAATTCCGAAATAGAATTATAATTAAAATAATTCTGTTTTGGAATTATAAATAATAAAGGAGAAAAACAAAATGAAGAAAAAAATCTTATTGGCGCTTTCGTTGATTACAATATTGACTGTTTTATTTGCAATTGCCGTAAGTGCAGCCGACCTTGTGGAAACATGGGACATTTCCGCAACAGAAACTGATAGTGTTATAGCTAATCTCTATAACGACGAATCAAATGAGGGCTATTATACCTTGACTGTAAGTGGTAAGGGCAATATGAAAAGTTGGTCATTCTACAACGCTCCGTGGTATTCATCGTATGGGAGTAAAATTAAATCCGTTGTTATTGGAGATGGCGTAACTAATATAGGTGGATGTGCATTCTATTACTGTACAAGTGTTGAAAATATTACGATCTCAGACAGTGTAACCGATTTAGGTGAAAATTCGTTAGAGCATTGTACAAGCCTTAAAAGTATCGTAATACCAGATGGTGTAAAAACCGTTAATAATTGGGCAATTAAATATTGTACGGGACTTGAAAGTGTAACAATTCCCGAAAGTGTAACGAGTATAGGCGAAGCGGCATTTTATAATTGTACAGCTCTAACTGAAATTAATTTCAACGCAACCTCATTGGCGAATTTTGAATCAGGTAACAATGTTTTTTATAACGCAGGAAAGAACGGAAGTGGGATTACTGTAACAATCGGCAAAAATGTAACAAAAATCCCTGAGCGCTTGTTTTGCCCTGACAGTTATGATGCGACATATTCGCCAAAAATAATAAATGTAATATTTGAAGAAAACAGTGTTTGCACAAGTATTGCTCGTTCAGCATTTAACAGGTGTGGTAGCCTTACAAGCATTAATTTGCCATCATCAGTTACAAGTATAGGAATGTATGCATTTTTGTATTGTTCTTCATTAAAGAGCATAACTATTCCAAAAAATACAACAAGCATAGCAAATGAAGCGTTTAATGGATGTACCGCTTTGACAGAAATATATTTCGACGCAACCGCGCTGGCTGATTTAGCAACAGGCAATAGTGTTTTTTATAACGCAGGAAAGAACGGAAACGGAATTACAGTAACAATCGGCAAAAATGTAACTAAAATCCCAGCACGCTTGCTTTGCCCAAATTCTGATGTAACAACTTATTCTCCCAAAGTAACTAAAGTAATTTTCGAAGAAAATAGCCAATGTACAAGCATAGGACAAAGTGCATTCAACCAATGCTGTTACCTAACAAGCATAAATTTACCAAATACTGTAACAAGTATAGGTCCATGGGCATTCCAGAGTAACCGTGCTCTAACAAGTATAAGAATTCCCGAAAGTGTAACAAGTATAGATGGGTCGGTATTTCATAATTGTTCATCTTTGAAAAATATAACAATTCCAGAAGGTGTAACAAATATAGGAGGATCGGCATTTAAAAATTGTACATCTTTGCAAAGTATAACTATTCCGAAAAAAGTAAAAAGTATAGGGAATGATGCATTCTACAACTGCACCGCTTTGACAAAAATAAATTTCAAAGCAACCTTAATGGCGGGCTTGGGAAATCAAAATAATGTTTTTTACAATGCAGGAAAAAACGAAAATGGAATTACAGTAACAGTATATGAAAATGTTACAAAAATACCAATGTATATATTTTCTCCGGTTTCCACATCTACAAATAATTCTCCAAAAATAACAAAAGTAATTTTTGAAGGAAATAGCCAATGTAAAAGTATCGGTGAAAGTGCATTTAATCAATGTTGCTATTTGACATATATAAATATACCTAATACTGTAACAAGTATTGGCAGGAGGGCATTTCAGAGCAACTATGCTTTAAAAAGATTAGTAATTCCAAAAAATGTAACAAGTATGGGAAACGCTATATTTATAAATAATGATGCTATAACAATTTATGCAGAAGTGTCAAGCAAACCAAGCGGGTGGGACAGCGATTGGAATTATCACGATCGCCCTGTTGTATGGAACTACAAAAATACAATAAAAAATGACATATTTACCTTTAAGGGCTATTCTACAAACGAATTAGGCTCTATAGCAATAGGCTTTGAAATGGATTATAGCGCAAAAGCATTGTATGAGGAATTAACAGGATCAACTCTAGAAATCGGTGTAGTTTTTGCAGGCTATGAAAACTTAAACGGAAACCAGCCACTTGACAATGAATGTAATGAGATAGCCCTTGAACAAGGAGTAGTTATAAAATCCGATTTAAGTCAATATTCATACACAAGTTATGATTTTCTTCTTGTAGATATAGAGGACAGCATAAAAGATATTGCATTTGTAATTTCAGCTTACATATATGATGGTGAAATTGTAAAGTATACTCAAGAAAACGGACTTGCTGCAACAGTTAATGGCATTTCTTATAATGAAGCAAAGGAGAAAACAGTATAATGAAATATGTATCACCACAATATAAGTTAGAAAAAATTGTATCTAACGATATAATTTTAACATCAATCATTTACAATGGTGAAGCTGTTATGGTGGAAAAAAGTGAAAGCTCAGCCCAAGTAAGCACAAGTGTACTTGATATATTAGGATTAAGATAAACTGTATCCCTCTGCTTGAATAGCAGGGGGATACTTTGTCATTCTGAGCGAAGTGAAGAATCTGATTCAAATTATGAGTTTTCTTAGAAGAAAAAGACAAACAAGATTTAAAATAGTCATAACGGCTATTACAAGGTCGGAAATTTGCCACATTAAAGACATAGGAATAACAGCGCCGATTATTGTAACAAGACAAAAAATAGCCGTGTATACGATATATGCGGTTCGCTTTTTAGAAATAAATTTAATTGACTCTATCCCATAGAAAAATTGGCAAATCACAGTAGCAAAAGCAAACAATATACAAAGAGTAGTTATTATTTTTACGCCCAAATCTCCGGTGTATTTTTCAAACGCAGACAAAACAAGCTCCATAGGAGATGTGCTGATCGGCTCCGATAAAAGCACCACAAAAGCGGTTAGAGTGCAGAGCAGAATAGTATCTACAAACACCTCAAAAATACCAAGACATCCCTGTCCGTGATTGCTTAAGCTTTCAGAAGATGCGTGGGCACAAGGAGCAGTTCCGCAGCCTGCCTCGTTGGAAATTACACCTCTTGTAACACCGTATCTGATAGCAGAGGCTATACCGTAGCCACACAAACCACCTGTTGCGCATTTTAAAGAAAAAGCCTCTCTTATAATCATAGTAAAAACATTCGGTATTCTTTCAATGTTAGCGAATATCACAAACAAGCACATCAAAATATAAGAAATGCTTAATATGGGTATGAGAATTGACGTTATTTTGCTTATTCTTTTAATACCACCTACAATCACTATTAAGGCTAAAGCAGAAAATATAATACCAAAAATCAAAGGCGAAGCATTAGTTACCGAGGAAACAGAATTAATTTGAACTAAATTTCCCGTTGTAAGTGAGTTTATAACACATAAAATGGCAAAAATAGAAGAAAGAGCATAAGCGCACTTTAAGCCAAGCTTTTTTCTTAAACCGTCTTTTATGTAATATGGCGCTCCGCCATAAAATTTTCCATCCCGTTCTTTTCTGAATTTCATTGCCAAATAAACCTCGGCATATTTAAGGCTCATAGCGCAAATTGCGCTTAACCACATCCAAAAAACACTTCCCGCCCCGCCCATTAAAATCGCGCTTGCAACTCCCACAATATTGCCAATTCCGAGAGTTCCGGCAAGAGCAACGCATAAGGCTTTAAAGCCTTGCCTTTGGTTTTCAAGCATTGCTTTAATAGCTTTTAAAGGGTGAAATATATAAAAAAACTTAAATTTAAAGGCAAAATATATACCCAACAGTATGAGAAAAGACGGCATAATTATGCCGCTTAAATATTTGTTTAATAGCTCCATAATAATCACTCCTTAGTTAATTTATATGTCCCAAAAAGCCTTATAATTACTGGATTTAACGCGATTGTTAATTATTTGTGAACAATGTTCTGTAATGCTTGATTTTTCATATAATAGAGTATACAATATACCTTGTAATTAGCACTTTAAGGTAAAGAGTGCTAAAATTGTAAACGGAGGAAATACAAATGCAAATTAAACCATTATCTAATAGAGTTGTTTTGAAAAATGTAGAAGCAGAGGAAACAACAAAGTCAGGAATACTTTTAACAGGAACAGCTAAGGAAAAGCCACAAATGTCTTGTGTGGTTGCAGTTGGTCCGGGTGAGGTAAGAGACGGTGCGTTAGTGCCAATGACGGTTAAGGTTGGAAACAAGGTAATTACAAGCAAGTACAGTGGAACAGAGGTTAAGCTGGACGGTGAAGAATATATAATCGTTAAGGAAGACGACATACTCGCAATTGTAGAATAAGGAGGCAATTAACATGGCAAAGGAAATACTTTACGGAATTGATGCAAGAAACGCGCTTTTAAGAGGTGTAGATAAGCTTGCTAATACAGTTAAAATTACATTAGGCCCTAAGGGCAGAAACGTAGTTCTTGATAAAAAATACGGCTCCCCATTAATCACTAATGACGGCGTTACTATCGCAAAGGAAATTGAGCTTGAGGACACTTGTGAAAATATGGGTGCTCAGCTTGTACGTGAGGTAGCATCTAAAACAAATGACGCAGCAGGTGACGGTACAACAACAGCAACCTTGTTAACACAGGCATTCATTAGAGAAGGAATGAAAAATGTAGCTGCTGGCGCTAACCCAATCGTAGTGCGCAAGGGTATTATGAAGGCTGTTGATGTAGCGGTAGAAGCTCTTGTTGCTAATTCCAAAAAGGTTAACGGTAAGGAAGATATTACAAGAGTAGGTACAGTTTCAGCAGGTGATGAAAAAATCGGTCAGCTTATTTCAGATGCTATGGAAAAGGTAACAGCTGACGGTGTTATTACTGTTGAAGAGTCCAAGTCAACTGAAACCTACTGCGAGGTTGTTGAGGGTATGCAGTTTGACAGAGGCTATTTGTCTGCATATATGGCAACAGATATGGATAAGATGGAGGCCGAGCTTGACGATGCCTTGATTCTTATCACAGATAAGAAAATTTCTAATATTCAAGAGATTTTGCCTCTTCTTGAGCAGGTTGTTCAAACAGGCAGAAAGCTTTTGATTATAGCTGAAGATATTGAGGGCGAGGCTTTAACAACACTTGTTCTTAATAAGCTAAGAGGAACATTTACAGTAGTAGGCGTAAAGGCTCCGGGATTTGGCGACAGAAGAAAAGAAATGCTTCGTGACATAGCCATTTTAACAGGCGGTCAGGTAGTTACTGAGGAATTAGGTCTTGAATTAAAGGATGCTTCTATTGAGCATCTTGGCAGAGCAAGACAGGTTAAGGTAAATAAGGAAACAACAATAATAGTTGGTGGTGCCGGTGAAAGCGCTGATATTAAGGCGAGAATTTCACAAATTAAGGCAGCTATTGAAACAACTACATCCGATTTTGACAGAGAAAAGCTTCAGGAAAGACTTGCAAAGCTTTCAGGCGGTGTTGCAGTAATCAAGGTTGGCGCTGCAACAGAAACTGAAATGAAGGAAAAGAAGCTGAGAATAGAGGACGCGCTCAATGCAACACGCGCAGCAGTAGAGGAAGGCATTGTTGCAGGCGGCGGAACAGCGTATATTAACGTAATTGAAAAGGTTAGTAGCCTTGTAGACACCGTTGAGGGAGACGAAAAAACAGGCGTGAAAATCGTTGTTAAGGCACTTGAGGAGCCACTTCGTCAGATTGCTGAAAATGCAGGCTTTGACGGCTCTGTTGTAGTCGATAAAATTAAGAACTGCGGAAAAATCGGTTATGGCTTTGATGCTTATAATGAGGTTTACTGCGATATGATGGAGGCAGGAATTGTAGACCCAACTAAGGTTACAAGAAGCGCACTTCAAAACGCAGCAAGCGTCGCATCAACAGTATTAACAACAGAAGCAGTTGTAGCTGATAAAAAGGAAGAAAATCCGGTTCCACCACCACAAATGAACGGTGGCATGGGCGGAATGTATTAATGAAAAAGAGCTGTCGTTTTTACGACAGCTTTTTTAATGGAGGAAATAATGGAAGTATTGGAAATTAAAAGCAGCTATGAATATCCATCAAATGCGCTTTCAAATTTTTATCCGCACAGCTTTAATTTCGATGGAGTAGAATGTGCAAGCATGGAGGGCTTTTTACAGTCACTCAAATTCAAAAGCTCAAAAAAGCAAAGAAAGATTTGCTCTCTTGTAGGATTAGATGCAAAGAATAAGGGAAAATACAAGCTACTTTGGAAGCTAACAGGAAATATATATTGGCAAGGCGAAAAAATCAAAAGATGCTCTTTGGAATTTCAAGAATTAATAAAAAGAGCGTATGATGCAATGCTAAAGAATGAGAGCTTTAAAAAGGCACTAATAGATAGCAAGGGTTATGAATTATCACACAAAATAGGAAAGCATGACCCAAGAAAAACAATTTTAACAGAAAAAGAGTTTCTTTCTATATTAAACAGCCTAAGAAA
>JAFTZI010000043.1 GCA_017461055.1 Clostridia bacterium
TTGGAGAAATAAATGAAAATAATTGCAATTGTTGGGCCAACTGCTGTTGGCAAGACAGCTCTTGCCATTGAGTTAGCGAAGAAGTACAATGGCGAGATAATTTCCTGCGATTCTATGCAGGTTTACAAGGGTATGGACATTGGCACAGCCAAGCCTACTAAGGAGGAAATGGCAACAGTTAAGCATCATTTGATTAACATAAAGGAGCCAAACGAGAGCTTTTCCTGTGCTGACTATGCTGTTTTGGCAAAGAAGGCTATTGAAGATATAGCAAGGCGCGGAAAAACACCGATTTTTTGCGGTGGAACAGGGCTTTATCTTGACAGCGTTATTGAAATTCCGTCCTTTTGCGAAACCGCAAAGGATGAGGAATACAGGGCGTATCTTGAAAAGCACGCTTTGGAAAACGGAAACGAAAGTGTACATAGGATGCTTAAAGAAATTGACCCCGAAAGCGCCGAGGCAATTCATCCTAACAATGTAAAAAGGGTCATACGCGCTCTTGAAATATACAAATGCACCAATGTGACAAAAAGCGAATGGGACAGGCGCTCAAAGCAAACAAAGCCACCCTATGATGCAACGGTTTTGTTTCTTACCTGTCAGGACCGCGAGGAAATGTACCGTCGAATTGACAGACGTGTTGATATTATGATGGCTGAGGGGCTTATGTTTGAGGTGCGCGGTCTTTACGAGGCAGGACTTCTTGACTCGCGCTATACATCAAGCGGAGCTATCGGCTACAAGGAGCTTATACCTGTTATGACAGGTGAGTACACCGTTGACGTAGCTGTAAGCGAGCTAAAGCTTGCCACAAGGCATTACGCAAAGCGTCAGCTTACTTGGTTTAATAAAAAGGCAAGCTATCATAAAATTTATGTTGATACGGTTAATCCAATGGAAGAAGCGCAAAGAATACTGGGGGACTTTAATGGATAAGAGCATTTTAAAGAAAAATTACGAAAATGTCCTTGAAAACATAAACAAGTACAAAAAGGACAGAGAAGTAAAGCTCCTGCTTGCTACCAAAATGCAAAGCGCCGAGGACATTAATTACTTAATTGATAATGGCGCTGACATAATTGGAGAAAATAAGGTTAACGAGCTTTTGGAAAAGTATGAAAGCTACGATAAAAGAGCGCACATTCACTTTATCGGCACGCTTCAGACAAACAAGGTAAAATACATTATTGATAAGGTGGAGCTAATCCACTCCGTTGACAAGCTTTCCTTGCTTGAGGAAATCGACAAAAGAGCCAAAAAAATCGGCAAGGTTATGGATGTTTTGCTTGAGGTAAACAGTGGCAGAGAGGAAAGCAAGGGAGGCATTTTGCCCGAGGACGTGTGCGAATTTTACAAAAAAGCCATAGAATTTGAAAACGTGCGTGTACGCGGACTTATGACAATGGCGCCAAGGTGCGATGCCCGAGAGGAATACCTACATTATTTCGGTATAACAAAGGATTTATTTGACACCTTGTTTAATGATGATAAGGATGCCATACTATCAATGGGAATGAGCGAGAGCTACACATATGCCCTTGAGGCAGGCGCGACCCTTGTAAGAGTAGGCAGTAAAATATTTGGCGAAAGGAAGTATTAATTATGGGACTATTTTCAAGATTCAGAAAAAATAATTTTGAGGACACAGACGACTTTGAAGAGGACGAGGAATACGAGGTACAGGAGGAAACCGTAGATATTGAGGCAAATGCTACCCTTGAGGGAAGCGCACTTGAATTAAAGATATTCAAGCCGACAAACATGGTACAGCTTTTGCCTGCTGTTGACCACCTAAGAGCGGGAAAAACCGTGCTTTTGAACTTAGAGGATGTTGACAGCTCTCTCTGCCGCAGAATGATTGACTTTATAAGCGGCGCAGCTTATGCTATGAGAATTTCCATTAAAAAGGCAACAGGCAACTCCTATTGCATTGCTCCCAACGATGTTAACGTAAGCGGCGAAACCTTTGAAAACGCAGGCGATGACGTTGAAGAATTTTTTGATGTGTAAGCTATGGTAGGTATAATTTTTTACATTCTGAATACGGTAATATACATTTTTGATTTGCTTTTGCTGGTAAGAGCTGTCTGCTCCTGGGTGCCATCCTTCAGAGAATCCATTGTGTACCGTTTTTCGTTTACCATAACCGAGCCTATTCTAAGACCCGTGCGAGATTTACTGTATAGAATAGACTGGGTAAGAAGATGCCCCATAGATTTGTCATTTATAGTAGTTGTCTTAATTGCTAACGGGCTTATGCGCTTAACAAGCTATTTGGCTTATATGTTCATTTAAGGAGATATAATGAAAAAAACGATTATAATTCTTGTATCAATTATTCTTGGCGGAATTGCCCTTGACCAGCTGACAAAAATCTTGGTTTTAAACCTTATGGAGCTTGGGCAAAGCATAAAATTGATACCGAATGTATTAAACATCACCTATATTCAAAACAGAGGCGCAGCCTTTGGTATGCTTAGCGAGCATAGGTGGGTGTTTATGGTAATTTCTACTGTTGCAATTATTGGCATAGGCATTTATCTTTTCGGCTTTTGCAAGGAAAGAATGATGATAAAGGTGGGTCTTGCCACAATTATCAGCGGCGGAATTGGAAATATGATTGACCGAACAGCCTATGGCTTTGTTGTAGATATGATAGATTTTTGCTTGTTTGACTTTTGGGTTTGGATTTTCAATGTGGCAGATGCCTGCGTTTGCGTAGGCGCAGGAATTGTAATTCTCGGCATAATTCTTGATATAGTAAAGGAAGCAAAAAAGAAAAAGCAAGATGATGATAATAAGTAGTGAAGACGCAAAAAAACGCTTAGACGTGTACGTTTTTGAGAAAGTCGGCACTTCACGCTCGGGGGCGCAGACCTTAATTGAAAACGGTCTTGTGACCGTAAACGGAAAAGCACAGAGCAAGAATTACCGCCTAAGAGAGGGCGATTCTGTGGAAATTGAGGAAGATGAGCCCAAGGAGCTAAGCGTAGAGGCTGAAAACATTCCCCTTAACGTGGTGTTTGAGGACGACGACATTATTGTAATAAATAAGCCCTCGGGAATGGTTGTTCACCCTGCCCCGGGAAACGAAAGCGGAACGCTTGTAAATGCCCTGCTTTATCATTGTAAAAACTCCCTGTCCGGTATAAACGGAGTAATAAGACCGGGAATTGTACATCGAATTGACAAGGACACAAGCGGACTTTTAGTAGTTGCCAAAAACGATGAAAGCCATATATTTTTGTCCTCGCTTTTAAAGGACCACGGTATTAAAAGAGTGTACCACGCAATTGTAACGGGACACTTTAAGGAAACCGAGGGAACAGTAAATGCCCCCATTGCAAGACATCCCGTTGACAGAAAGAAAATGGCGGTTGTACAGGGTGGCAGAGAAGCAATAACTCACTATAAGGCTATTGAGGAATACCCGTCCTTTACCTATGCAAAAATGGAGCTTGAAACAGGACGCACTCACCAAATAAGAGTCCATATGAGCTACATAGGACACCCCATAATAGGCGACGAGGTTTACGGTGGCGGCAAAACCGCCTTTGAAAAAAACAATAAGGCTCTTTTAAACGGTCAAATCCTGCACGCAAAGGAGCTTTCCTTCCCCCACCCAAGAACCAAAGAGACAGTCAAATTTGAATGTCCCTTGCCCGATAACTTTGCAAAGCTGCTTGAAAGATTAAA
>JAFTZI010000044.1 GCA_017461055.1 Clostridia bacterium
GGAAATGAAAACAATCCTTATTATGCGCTAATAAAAGTAAAGGATAGAGCAGTAACAAACTGTGAGATAAAAGTAGGAACGAAAGTTATAGCTTCATCAGCCTTTGCAAGTTGCGGAGAATTGTCAAGTGTGAAAATACCCGACAGTGTAACGAGCATAGGAGACGATGCGTTCGATGGTTGCGAGAGCTTAACAAGCATAACAATACCCGACAGTGTAACAAGCATAGGGAATTCCGCGTTCTATGGTTGCACACGGTTAACGAGCGTAACAATAGGTAACGGGGTAACAAGCATAGGGTATTCCGCGTTCTATGGTTGCGAGAGCTTAACAAGCATAACAATACCCGATAGTGTAACAAGTATAGGCGATAGTGCGTTCAATGATTGCTCGAACCTTGAATATAACGAATCTAATGATGGAGCCTATTTAGGAAATTATGTAAATCCATATGTGGTTTTAATGAGAGCATATACATCTGGAACGTGCTATGACATAAATAAAAACACAAAAATTATTTATGGATCTGCATTTGAGAGTTGCACAAGTTTAACAAGTATAACAATACCCGACAGTGTAACGAGCATAGGAGACGATGCGTTCTATGGTTGCGAGAGCTTAACAAGTATAACAATACCCGACAGTGTAACGAGCATAGGAGACTATGCGTTCTATGGTTGCGAGAGCTTAACAAGCATAACAATACCCGACAGTGTAACAAGCATAGGCTCTAGTGCGTTCTCTGGTTGCACACGGTTAACAAGCGTAACAATAGGTAACGGGGTAACAAGCATAGGTGGGTGTGTATTTGAGAATTGCTCAAGTTTAAAAAGTGTAACAATACCCGACAGTGTAACGTACTGTGCTTCTAATGTATTTTACCGTTGCCAATCATTGGAAAATGTAACGATAGGTAAGGGTGTAAATAGTTCGCTTAATGGCTATACGTTCGATTGGTGTTTTGATTTAAAATGTATAGAAGTTAGCGGTGATAATAAAGTATACAAATCAATAGATGGTGATTTATATACAAAGGATGGTACCAAGCTTTTATGCTATGCAAAAGGAAAAGACTATAAGTCGTTTGAAATTTCCAATAGCGTAACAAGCATAGGTTCGTATGCATTTAAGGATTGCTCAAGTTTAACAAGCATAATAATACCCGACAGTGTAACGAGCATAGGAGGCGATGCGTTCTATGGTTGCGAGAGCTTAACAAGCATAACTATTCCTAATAGTGTAACAAGCATAGGCTCTAGTGCGTTCGATGGCTGTGCTAACTTAATAAGCATAATAATACCCGACAGTGTAACAAGCATAGGGAGTTACGCGTTCGATGGTTGCACACGGTTAACGAGCGTAACAATAGGTAACGGGGTAACAAGCATAGGCTCTAGTGCGTTCTCTGGTTGCACAAGCCTTGAATATAACAAATATGATAACGGATATTATTTAGGAAATGAAAACAATCCTTATTATGCGCTAATAAAAGTAAAGGATAGAGCAGTAACAAACTGTGAGATAAAAGTAGGAACGAAAGTTATAGCTTCATCAGCCTTTGCAAGATGCGGAGAATTGTCAAGTGTGAAAATACCCGACAGTGTAACGAGCATAGGGGATTCTGCGTTTTGGTATTGGACAAGTCTAACAAGCATAACAATACCCGACAGTGTAACGAGCATAGGCGATTACTTGTTCTATGGTTGCGAGAGCTTAACAAGCATAACAATACCTGACAGTGTAACAAGCATAGGGAGTTACGCGTTCGATGGTTGCACACGGTTAACGAGCGTAACAATAGGTGACAGTGTAACGTACATAGGCTATAGCGCGTTCGATGGTTGCGAGAGCTTAACAAGCATAACAATACCCGACAGTGTAACGTACATAGGGGGATCTGCGTTCGATAATTGCACAAGTCTCACAATTTATTGCGAAACAAAAAGTCAGCCAAGAGGATGGAATAACGATTGGAAATGCCCTGTTGTGTGGGACTATAAGGATACTATAAGAGGACAGATATTTACCTTTAAGGGATATTCCTTTGGCGGTAAAGGACAAATAGCGGTTGGATATGATATTGATTACGAAGCAAAGGAACTTTTTGAGCATTTGACAGGTGAAACTCTTGAAATGGGTGTAGTTTTTGCAGGATATGACAATCTATGCGGTGAACAACCGATTGATAAGAATGGCAATACTATAAGTCTTGAAAATGGCAAGGTTATCAAGTTTGTATTAAACGAATACCACTATTCGTATTATGACTTTGTTTTAACAGATATAACTGATGACATAAAGAATACGAAGCTTGTAATTGCAGCATATTTGAATGATGGAAATGAAACCAAATATATTCAAGCAAACGGTCTTTCTGACACGGTTTTAGGAGTCAGTTATAATGAAGCAAAGGAGAGTGAAACAAAGTGAGATATATAAAACCAGATTATGAAATTGAGTTTGTTGTTGCGGATGATATCATTTTGACATCAGGTGGCGCAATTTTGACTGAAAAGGATGAAAATTCCGGACAGGTAAGCGCCAGTGTTCACGACATTTTGGGATTTTGATAATTGATGCTAAAATTACTGAATATAGACAAAAAAGATTAGGTAAGCTATGGAAATATTTACACTTATGTGTTCTGTAACATCTCTGGTGTTAGCAGTAGCATCGTTAATTCATACTATACATGTGTATCACGAAACAGTAATTCACGATAGAAAGGAATCGACATTAAATTCTTATAACATTTTGCAAGAACAGGCTTTTGATAAATTAAATCTCTATACACCTGCACAAATTCGAGATGTTGCGCAAAATCCCAAATCTAAGGATTATAAAATTATTAGTGGATACATTGCACGAATTGAACATTTTTGTGTAGGTGTTAACCTAAAGATATATGATAGGGAAACCGTCTATGAATTGGCTCATGGTTATATGGATGAAAGTGTTTTATTAGAACGAATAAAGCCGATAATTGAAAAAAAGAATCGTAACCGAGAAAATTTTTATGAAAATATAGAGCTTGTAATTAAGTGGATGAATCAAAAAACTGATAAAATTAAGTAAAAACAAATAAGCTTTAGTCGAAGTCGAATTCAACTAAAGCTTATTTATTTTATTAATCAATGACTTGAGAAGCAAATTGGCTATTAATTCTATAATTTACATTCGACTTCTTACTTATTAATTCTGTTTTTAACTCTGATGATTCTTGTAACAATGTCAGAAATTTTACATTCACCAAAGGCGGCAACGGTGCTTTTAATGGTATCGCTTAAAGGCTCATACCATTTTTTATCAATTCCGTTAAATCCGACAGCGGCTCCGACAATACTGCCAACTGTTCCTGAATTGCAGTCGGTGTCAATGCCACACATTGTTGCAATAGAAATGCTTTTTTCGTAGTCAAGCTCGCCTGCTACAATTCCAAGTGTAACCATTGCCATATTATTTATAGTAGCGGCAAATGGCAAATAACCGTATTTTTCATAAACTAAATCGCAAACCTTTTCCCAATCCTTATGCTCCTGCCACCAGCTGCAAACTAATGTAACTGCTTCATAAAGCCTTGATTTTTTAGGGATAGAAGCAAGTCCGCTTGCGATTATTTTTTCAACAGTTGGATTCTTAGAAAGCGCTCCTGCCAAAGCTCCTGCAACAAACATTCCTCCGTATATACCGTTTTTAGTAAGACTAAAGGAGCAATCTGTATGTGCGTCCTTACAAGCACCCTTGATGTCGCCGGGATGTACATAACCCCAAATATCAGTTCTTATTTGTCCGTCAATACACTCTCTCCAAGGATTTAAATTATATGGAATGTTATCAATTTGTTCGTCAATATTCTTAGTATCATCAAGGCAAACCATACTGTGGTATGCTTGTCTTGAGGCACACCAGCACCAATGATAAGCAATATTATTTAGCCAGTTATAGCCAACATCGGACTTTTTAATTCCGTTATTATAGCAATGCTCAGCAAGCAACAATCCTAAAAGAGTATAGTTAATGTCGTCGTCAGGTTGAGCGAATTTAACATTACCTTTAGTGCTATATACGCAATCTCCTCTTAATTCCATGTTGATGGATGGAGAGCTTTTACTTACATAATCGGTAATTGGGTATTCATCTAAGCTTTCAAGGTATCTTTTGATATCATTTTTAGTCAAGCCCATTTCGAGTGGCTTGCCAAGAATTACGGCAGCACATCTGCCATAAAATGCGCCCTTAACTCTTTCGCAATATTCCTCATGACTTAACGGCTCAAGCTCAGGGGCGTTATCGGCCTCTTTCATAATCCCATCAAAATCATTAGGCTCAACATATGGGTAATCTTCACGTAACGGAGTGTTCCTAACCTTAATAAGCGTTTCATATGCGTTTTTCCAAAGCAACGGATCGTCGCTTTCGCTATAATTATCTACTTGATCGGGAAAGGGTAAAAACTCCTTATTATCCACACAGGGTTGGACGAATTTCTCAACATCGTAGCCCTCGTCTCTTAGGCAAGCATATTCTTCCTTGTAAAGTGTTTTGTAATTTGCGTATCCCGGCATAATTATTTCTCCATTTCAATTAAGTATAAAAACATTTCAGATGCGTGCCAGGTATGAGGCGCGCTGTATTTGTTGTCTGCATATATATTAGACAACTGTCTAATATGCTCATATTTAGCTTGACTTGCTTCCTTTTCCCAGCTCATAGGGTAGCGGATTTCTAAATACTCATTATCTATAGGCTCATTCTCAAAGTGTTTAACAGCCCACCAAAGATAGGGATAAAGCCAGTTATATTCATTTTCGTATTTTGTGCCTCTTTCTATACCATCTCTGTCCATCCAAAACATTCGTGCATAGTTATCAAATTTTTTCGGAACATTTAAAAAATCTTCCTCGATATTCAATTGCTTCAATGCGAATTTTAACCACAGGGTCGAGTAAATTCGATGGTCTCCAAAATCAGTTTGACCTGAAAGCAGTCCGTTTTCGCATATTCTTTTTGCTTCCTCAATTATTTTTTCTACCATTGGGTTGCTTTTGCCATCGACTAATGATATTAAGTATAGAAGCTGACCTAAATTATCGGGCTCGCACATACCTGCATTGTTTTGGTCGTACATGTCGGTTAAAGACATAATCCAATTTTTTATCAAATGTAGATTGTTAGTTACCTTAAGCACCATTCCCATCATAGCGCTATCTCTGTACCAAGGCTTCTTATAAACAAAATAATTTGGCACAGGCTTTCCGTCAATTATGTTAATGAGTATTTCGTGATGCAAAATTTTTAACTGCTCGGCATACTTGTATTCTTTAAAATCCGGTAAGTTTAATTTTGATGAGTATAGACATTTGCCATCTACATAAAAACCGGTTTCATCTTCAAATAAAACGACACGTCCCCCGTCTTTTTTTGTCAAAACAACGGTATAATCACTGTATAAAAACTCCTCGGTACAGTTATTCCAAGCGTATATGAGCTTCCCGTCTTTATACCTTATAAGTGAACAATTTTTGTATATGTACTTTTCTCGATCACCCATACCAAACAGGAAAAATTTTTTCTCCGGTAAAATCATTGTGATGTACTCCTGTTATTTTTCTAATTTTTTACTAAAGTCAGAAAAAATTTCTGAAATTTTAATCGCTTGTGGGCAAACTGCCTCACAGCTTTTGCATCCAATACAAGCACTCGGACGCTTATCATTTGCCAAGGTGCTTATATACATTGGCGCTAAGAAGCCGCCACCTGTAAAGCTGTGCTCGTTATATAATGAGATTAGCTTTGGTATGTCAAGACCCATTGGGCAGTATTCGGTACAGTATCTGCAAGATGTACAAGGCACAGCGCCGACCATTTTGTCAGCTAAATTAAATAGCTCGGAAATTTCTTCATTACTTAGTGGTTCATCTGTTTCAAATGTGCGTATATTCTCCTTTACCTGAGTAAAGCTTGACATTCCTGAAAGAGTAACGAGTACACCGTCAACGCTTTGCAAAAATCTAAAAGCAATAGACGGAGGTGTATCATTTGGTCTTAATGCCTTTATAGGAGCAAATAACTCATCATTTATGTTTGCAAGCTTGCCACCGCGAAGCGGCTCCATTACTATAATGGGTATTTGTCTTTCGTTCAGATAGTCAACCTTTTTCTTTGCCTCTTGAAAATGATAATCAAGATAGTTCAGCTGGATTTGGCAAAATTCCATATGCTCGCCGTAAGCGTCCATAAATCTTACGAAATTGTCAAAATCTGCGTGAGTTGAAAAGCCTAAGTGCTTGATTCTGCCATTCTTCTTTTGTTCTACCAAATAATCAACTGTTCCGTAGCTTTTGTCAAGGTAATGCTCAATATTTTTCTCACATACGTTATGTATTAGATAGAAGTCAAAATATTCAACCTGACACTTTTCAAGCTGCTTTTCAAATATTTCTTCGGTTTTACCAAAATTGCTAACATCATATCCGGGAAACTTAGATGCCAAATAAAAGCTTTCTCTTGGATGTCTTTTTAACGCTTTTCCAACAACCGTCTCAGACATTCCGTTGTGATATCCCCACGCGGTGTCAAAATAATTAACTCCGTTTGAAATGGCATAATCAAACATTTCAAATGTAGCACTCTCATCAATTTCTGAGATATTACCATTTATAGTTGGTAAACGCATAGTTCCAAAGCCAAGAGTGGAAATATTTTTGCCTTTAAAATTTTTATAAATCATTTTGCTTTCTACCTTTCCGTTTAAGTGTAAAGAGTTAAGCTTAGCTTATAAATAGATAATAACCTTGATTTTTTGTTACTTATTTATATATTAGCACAAACGAGCTAAATAATCAAGAAAATACTTGTCAATTAATTATGAGTATGTTAAAATATTTAAAAAACAAGGAGATATTATGAAAGCACTTGAAATATTACAGCTATCATCCTTATCTAAAATTTTTCAAGATAGGATATACGGTATTGAAATAAATGATGGAGAAATTGCAAAGGGTCAATCTTTTTATTATCAAATAGCATTTAGAGGCGACCATGCAAAATATACATTTAAAATCGATTCTCCCATTAAAGATAAAATCGCAGTTTCATCAGTTGGCTACGTACCAAGTAAAACACCTGCGTATGAAGGCTGTGCAAACGAGGATTATTTAACTACTACTCCGGGACTTTTTCCTGACCCACTTTATCCGGCTGAAAAAGAAATTAGTGTAACAGATGAATATAACGGACTATGGCTAAGCATAGAAAACATAGACGAAAGCGGTGCATTTCCAATATCTATCACCTTTTATGATAATACAAAGGAAATAGCAAAAAAAGAGTTAAGGTTAACAGTACATAATGTGTCATTGCCAAAGCAAAAGTTTTTGTTTACTCAGTGGTTTCATACTGATTGTATAGCTGATGTTCATAATGTTAAGGTGTTTTCAAACGAGCATTGGTTACTTATAGAAAAGTATTTGAATATGGCAAGCAGTCATGGAATGAATATGATTTTAACACCTGTGCTGACACCTCCGCTTGATACTGAGGTTGGAGGAGAAAGAACAACGGTTCAGCTTGTTGAAATATCAAAGAGGGAGAACAGCTATAGCTTTGATTTTTCTCGCTTAGAAAGATTTATAGACATTTGTCTAAAATGCAATATATCAAATTTTGAAATCAATCATTTCTTTACTCAATGGGGGGCAAAATATGCTCCTAAGGTAGTTGCCAACGTAAATGGTAAAGAAGAAAAAATATTTGGTTGGGAAACAGAGGCGACCTCCAATGAGTATGTTGATTTTTTAAAACAGCTTGTTCCATCTGTTATTGAAGTGTTTGCAAAAAAGGGAATTGAAAAGACCCATCTTTACTTTCATGTATCGGATGAGCCAAACGGTGAGCAGATAGAGGATTATAAGAAAGCATTTAAGGCGTTGGAGGAGCTAATTGAAGGTTGCAATCAAATTGATGCTTTGTCTCATTTTGAATTTTATGAGAAAAGTGTAGTGAAAACACCAATTGTTGCTACCGATGCTATAGAGCCCTTCTTAGAAGCAGGTGTGAAGGATTTATGGTGCTATTATTGTTGCGCACAAAGCCAAGATGTAGCAAATAGGTTTATGGCAATGCCGTCATACCGAAACAGAATAATAGGTGTACAGATGTACAAGTGTTCAATTGTTGGGTTTCTACACTGGGGCTATAATTTTTACAATTTACAGTATTCTAAGGGTAAAATAAATCCATATGAGGTTACAGATGCAGGCGGAAGCTTCCCATCCGGAGACTCCTTTAGCGTTTACCCTTATGGTGATGATGTTATTCCGTCATTTAGATTAAAGGTTTTTAAAAATGCACTTGAGGATATCAGACTTTTATGTCTACTTGAGGAAAAAATCGGCAAAAAAGCAGTGGTTGAATTAATTGACCGTGTAGCGGGCATGGATATAACCTTTAAAAGCTACCCACGAAATGAAGAATTTTTCACTAAGCTATATCACGAAATATTTATTGCTTTAATGAAATAATCGGTTTGTACGAAGATAATACTAATAGTAAAATGTCAAAAAAATGTAAAAATGGAAGTCAATTTTGATTGACATATAGTGGTTTTTGGTGTATAATATACAGAAGGAAACTAAGGAGGTATAAATAATGAATCCATGGCATGATTTTAGTGATGAAAGAATAAAATCCGATAGATTTATTTCCGTAATAGAAATACCTAAGGGAAGCAAAAACAAATATGAGCTTGACAAAGAAAGCGGCATGCTTCGCCTTGATAGAATATTGTATACATCAACACACTATCCGGCAAACTATGGCTTTATTCCACGTACCTTGTCGGAGGATAACGACCCACTTGATGTTTTGGTGCTCTGTCAAGAAACACTTGAGCCTCTTTCTATTGTTGAATGCTATCCAATAGGCATGATTACAATGATAGATGATAACGAAGAGGATGAAAAAATAATAGCAATTCCATTTAATGATCCGTTCTTAAACAATTATAAGGACATATCGGAGCTTCCTCAGCATCAATTCCAGGAGATAAAGCACTTTTTTGAAATATACAAGTACCTTGAAAACAAAACAACACGGGTTGACAACATCTACGGAAGAGAAAAAGCTATAGACTCAATCGAAAAATGTAAAAAGGCGTATAACAAAAAGTACGGTAAATAATAAATTTTTCTTGACTTAGTAAAAAGAATATGTTAAAATAACTCTCGGTAATCAATCCGAGAGTTATTTATGCAGTCGTGGCGGAATTGGCATACGCGTTGGTCTCAGAAGCCAATGGAGCAATCCTTGTGAGTTCAAGTCTCATCGACTGCACCAAAGGACTATACTTAAACTACTATTAAAGTGGTGTAAGTATAGTTTTTTTCTTCTGCCACAAGGATTTGTAGCAAATTTGTTGTACTTTAGTACAACTCTTTACTTGGTCAAAAACTTGGTCAAAATTTTTGTTAACGAAATCAATTGTCAAAAACAAAAATGAGCCCAAGAAGACACAGCGCGGAAAACTCAAAAAAATTAAAAAGGACAGTCACAAAAAAGCTAATCCACTTGTTTTTTGAACTGGCTACCCCTTTTTATTATTTTATAAGCTGAAACAACCACCTATGTAAAAGAACACACAATGGTACCACAAAATGCATTGATGAGATGAGTGGAACGGAAAAAATTTATTTTTAAAAAGCTGTATGTCGGACGCCTTTCAAAAAAATTGTATCGATTATTTGAATACTAAAAAGCGTAAACATCAATCAATTGAATACCGGAGGTTAATTTATTAAAAAGTACAATTTAAAACGGAGCTGTTACAAAGGCTAATGGTAGTTTAGCAAATTGTATCAACTCCGTTTTCATAATTTATGCCATCTATGAAGTTTAATTATCGTACTATGATAATTCTTTTCTTAAAACAGCAAATATTTTCTTTTCCTCTCGTGAAATTTTAACCTGCGTAAGACCTAACATTTTTGCTGTGGTTTGCTGTGAATATTCCTTTAAATACCGAAGAGTTACAATTTTTCTCCAAAGGGGAGGCAGACCGGAGATTGCTTGACTTAAAGCGATATGCTCAATTTTTGCATCAATTTCGTTTCTTTCCTCGCATAGAGTGTTTTCAAGTGTAAACCCATCATCCTCGCCATTAATAGGAGCAGAAAGAGAGCTTACGCTTGAGGTAGCATCAATTGCAATAGCAGCCTCTTGAGAGGTCATACCGCATATCTTGGCTAGTTCATCAATATGTGGCTCGCATCCTTTTTCCATAATGTATTTTTCTCTCTCCCTCATTAGCTGAGCGCCTTGTTGCTTATAAATTCTGCTAACCTTAACAAGACCATCGTCACGTATGAAGCGCCTTATTTCGCCAATAATAAGAGGAACAGCATAAGTCGAAAAGACAGTTCCTTTTTCGAGGTCAAAGCTGCGAATTGCTTTTAACATACCGATAGAGCCAATTTGAACAAGGTCGTCATATTCAACACCTCTTTCCTTAAACTTTAAAGCAATTGAACGCACCAATCCTAAGTTGTTAGTCATCAACTCCTCGGTGGCCTTTTCATCGCCATTAACTGCCTTTTCCAGTAAAATTTGATTATTATTGAAATTCATTTTATTTGAGCTTTTTTTCCATAAGGATACGGACACCCTTATCCTTCTTAGACCACACCTCAAGCCTGTCCATAAAGGTTTGCATTACAGCAAAGCCCATTCCGCTTCGCTCACCCGTTTTATCAGTTGTAAAAAGTGGAGTCATAGCCAATTTTACATCCTCAATGCCGCATCCCTTGTCCTTTATCTCAATTACCACCGTCCTGTCGGAAAAATATTTGACTCCTATGTAAATTTCTCCTTGGTTGTACCTATAACCGTGAACAATTGAATTTGTGACAGCCTCTGAAACTGCACACTTGATATCAGAAATTTCTTCGATTGTAGGATTTAACTGTGCGATAAAGGCTGCAACAACGCTTCTTGCCATGCTTTCGTTAATAGAAAGAGAAGGCAAATATAATTTCATACGATTTTCTGCTTTTTTCATACCCTTAGATCTCCTTCTATTTTAATAATTCTTTCAATTCCTGCAAGCTCTAACACCTTTTTAACGCCGCTTGACGGTGAGCAAATTCTAAATTCCGCTCCCATTTCGCTTGCGGTGTTATATCTGCCCAAAATTAACCCTAATCCGGAGGAATCCATAAAATCAACAGAGCTTAAGTCAAGTAATACAATACTTGGCTTGTACTCGAAAATAGAGGAATCAATCCGTTCACGCACATACTTTGCGCAATGATGGTCTATATCACCTAATATTTTTGCACTTAATATACCGTTTTCAAATACTATTTGTGGATTTTCATTATCAAACACAGCCTTCACCTTCCTTTTCCTATATTGTAATATTATGTGCCTGCAAAAGTTGTCGTAAAAAGTAGCTCAAAAATAAGTTTTTGATTGCATTTTTCGATAATTATTGACATTACTTTTTGAATATGATAATATTAATATGTATTAATATTAAGGGACAAGCTATGGACAATTTATTGCAGATAAAAAGAACCGAATTAAATATTGGTTTAAAAAGAGAATACAAATTTTTTCAAATCAGTGATGCACATATGGCATGCTTAGATAAGAATAGCTCTTTAATTGATAAAAATGATAATAAACGCTTTCATTTACAGTGGGACACTCTGAAGGCAGAATTTGCCAAAGAGGCGGGAGAAATATGTGATGAAAGGTACGATGTGGAACCAAACGTACTGTTCGAGCTTTTGGCAAAGCATGCTCTTAGCTTTGGAGCAGATGCTCTTATTTTGAGTGGTGATGTGTTTGACAGAGTTAGTGAATCCAATATCAGATATATGAAAAGCTTTTTGTCTACATATCCGATACCTGTCATTTATTGCCTGGGAAATCACGAATCAATGAACGAAGCCGGTGAGCATATTAATCAATACAATAGATTAACTGAAATATGCAAAAAACCGGATGCTGATTCAATGGATTTTGGAGAATTTGAGATTGTCACTATTGATAACGGAGCTAAGAATATATCAGATAGTCAGATAAGCTATTTGGAAAGTAAGCTTAAAGCTGATAAAAGGATTCTTTTAGTAGTTCACGCACCGCTAAACTTAGGTGAGTTTGGCAACCGTATGACAAAAGAAAAATCCCCTTACTTCCTGTTAGGCGTAAAGGGAGACAGTGAGAATTGCTTTAAGCTGAATCAGCTTGTTGCGGATAACAGTGATAAGCTTATAGCGGTTTTGGCAGGTCACGTTCATTGCTTTTTTGAGGATTCTATTAAGGGCTTCTTGAATCAATACACAACATCAAGCGCGCTTATTGGCGCAGGACGAGAAATAGTTATTAAGTGAGGTACATTATGAAACTTATTCCAGAGGTTAAAGAAAAAGTATTAGGGGAGAGAAAAAGCATTAGCGGATGCAAATTCACTCTTCCTCAGGATTGCGATAAAAGAGTAGAGGCGCTTGCAAACAAAATACCAACCGGTAATACTGAGGTTTTGGTTAACATAGGAAAAGGAAATAGCGATAGCTATAAGATAACATTTAATGACGGAATTGTAATTGAGGCTGAAGGAGCCAGTGGCGCTTTTTATGCCCTTCAAACCCTTAGACAAATTATAAAAAACGGTTACTTTGATGTAAGTGAAATTAAGGATTCCCCCGACTTTGAAGTAAGAGGCTTTTATTATGATATTACAAGAGGAAGAATTCCTACTCTTGATAGCCTAAAAAAGCTTGTTGATACTCTTGCGTACCATAAAATTAATATGCTTCAGCTTTATGTTGAGCACGTATTTCCATTTAAGGAATATGACGGCATATATCAACGTACAGGCTACATAACTGCCGAGGAAACTAAAGAGCTTGATGCTTACTGTAAGGAAAACTTTATTGAACTTGTTCCATCACTCTCTTGCTTCGGACATTTGTATGAGCTTTTGCAAAGCGAAAAATATAAGCACCTTTGCGAGCTTGTAGACCACGAGCAAAAAACTGTATATTGGCAACAGAGAATGGCGCACCATACAATAGATCCATCAAATCCGGAAAGCTTTGAGCTTATAAAGAGCTTAATAGACCAATATATGCCATTATTCACAAGTGATAAGTTCAATATTTGTTGTGATGAAACCTTTGATTTAGGTAAGGGAAGAAACGCCGGCAAGGACGTAGGCGAGCTTTATGTTGGCTTTGTTAAGAAGATTCTTGATTATGTTCGTTCTAAGGATAAAACTCCTATGATGTGGGGCGACATAATTAATGCTCACTCCGAGCTTATTGATGAGCTTGGTGAAACTATTTTCTTAAGCTGGGGTTATGATGCAAATATTAAGCCTGATACCGTTTATAAGCTTCGTGACGCCGGAAAAATGCAATATGTTTGCCCCGGCTGCAACAACTGGACAAGCTTAATCGAAATGACTCACGTCTCAATTCCTAATATATACAAAATGACAAAATACGGCTATGAGGCAGGAGCAAAGGGCGTTCTTAACACCTGTTGGGGTGATTACGGTCACATCTCACCCATTTATGCTTGTATGTACAGCATAATTTATGGCGCTGCAAGGTCTTGGAATGCAACCTGCGAGTATGAAAACTATGATGATGCAATGGACCTTCTATACTACGGCTATGAAGGAGCATCAAAAATAGTGAAAGCTCTTGCACATTCATATCGCACATGCTATTGGTATGAGCTTGTTTGTGATTACTCAAATAGACAGTTTGGCGTTGATTTAATGAGAGTTTGGAGACCCGCACAGCCGGAGGATTTGAACGAAGCATTTGGCGAGGTTGAAGAGCTAATACCTTACCTTATGTCAGCAAATTGGGAAAATCAGGATGCGCAAGAGGCTTTCCTTGTTATTGCTAAGGGAACTGAGTGTATGATGGCTATGCTTATGTCAATGAAAACAGGTGAGAAGCTTGGTATCAATGACTCAGATGTTGAAGAATGGCTTAAGGAATTTACCAAAATTTATCTTAAAGAAAGTAAAATGGGTGAGCTTAAGGATTTTGTAAAGGCAATGTACGAGCTTTCCACAAAGTATTTGAAGTAATATGAACGACGTACTTGATTTGAAATACAAAAGCCTTAAGGAGCTTATAATAAGCATTTTCGTTGGCTTTTCCATTGGCTTGTCTGTTATTGTACCAGGTATTAGCGGTTCAACCATTGCAATCATTATGAAGGTTTACGACAAGATGATGTATGCCTTTTCTAATTTGTTTAAAAAGTTTAAGGTGTGCTTTTTATTCTTGTTGCCAATAGGTGTTGGAATTGTATTAGGTTTTGTGTTAGGCTTTTTGCTTGTTAAGCTTTTGCTTGATTTGTTTCCTTTCATTACTATATGCTTTTTTGTAGGCTTAATGATAGGAACCTTCCCGATTTTGTTTAAAGAAATTAAGGGAGAAAAGCCTAAAACAAACGGAAAGCTATTATTTGCAGCCGGCATACTTATACCTCTTTTAATTATCTTATTATCAACGCTTGTCGGTGGAGACAAGGCATTAGTGAATCTTAGTGTTGGTAATTATATTTTATTTGTGATTATCGGTGTGTTGATATCGCTGACTCAAATAATTCCCGGCCTTAGTGCTACTGTTTTACTGATGATGTTTGGTTATTATACAGCAATACTAAACGGTATAGGCTCTGAAATGCTAAAGGATTTTAAGCTTATGCTTGTGTATATATGCTTGGTAATTGGCTTTGTCATAGGGATACTAATGTTTTCAAAGGTAATCAATTTCCTTTTGGAAAAAAAGAGAAGAATGTTTTTTTACACAATTTGCGGTTTATCTATAGGCTCGGTTATATCCGTTTTTATTGGAAACGAGTGCTTGGACATATATTCAAATTGGAACGCACAGTCAGCATTGCTTGATTTAATTATAGGAGTAATCGCTCTTGCCTTGGGATTTACCGTTACATTTGCGCTTTACCTTTTTGACAAAAAAAGAGAGTTGAAAGAAAATAATTAAAATTTTAAAAAAACTATTGCAATATGAAAAAGTATATGTTATACTGTTTTCGCTAAAATTCTTATCAAGAGTAACGGAGGGACAGGCCCTAAGAAGTTACGGCAACCTATCTTTATGACAAGGTGCCAATTCCGAGAGATGAGACTAAAAAGAGTATCAGCCCACGGAATGTTCTGTCCGTGGGCTTTTGATATACATCAAAAAAGGAGAAAGAAAATGAGAAAGTTTTTTACATCTGAATCAGTAACAGAGGGTCATCCCGATAAAATTTGTGACCAAATCTCTGATGCAATTCTTGACGCTATGCTTGCACAGGACCCTGCCTCAAGAGTAGCTTGTGAAACCTTCTGCACAACAGGACTTGTAACAGTAATGGGTGAAATCACAACGAAGGCAGATGTTGATGTTACAAAAATTGTTAGAGAAACAATTAAAGAAATAGGCTACGATAGAGCAAAATATGGCTTTGATGCTGATACCTGTGGAATTTTAACCGCCATTCACGAGCAATCTGAGGATATTGCCTTAGGTGTTGATAATTCAGCAGAGGCAAAGAACGGTGAGGCAGAAAACGATCACGGTGCAGGCGACCAAGGCTTAATGTTCGGTTATGCTTGTAACGAAACAAAGGAATTAATGCCACTTCCTATTTCTTTAGCTCATAAGCTTGCTAAAAAGCTAACAGCTGTAAGAAAGGATGGCGTATTGCCTTATCTGCGTCCGGACGGAAAGACACAGATAACAGTAGAATATGTTGACGATAAGCCGGTAAGAATGGAGGCAATCGTTGTTTCCTCTCAGCATAGTGCTGATGTATCTATTGATACTATCAGAAAGGACGTAATCGAAAAGGTTATTCTTCCAATTATACCAAACGAAATGATTGATGATAATACAAAGATTTTTGTTAATCCAACAGGAAGATTTGTAATTGGCGGTCCTTGTGGTGATACCGGTTTAACAGGAAGAAAAATAATCGTTGATACATATGGCGGATATTCACGTCACGGTGGCGGTGCCTTCTCAGGTAAGGACCCAACAAAGGTAGACCGTAGTGCATCCTATGCCGCAAGATATGTTGCTAAAAACATTGTTGCATCCGGTGTTGCTGATAAGTGCGAGGTACAGATTGCATATGCTATCGGTGTTGCAAAGCCTGTATCTGTTCTTGTTGACACCTTTGGCACAGCTAAGGTTGATGAGGACAAGATTTCTGAATATGTATATAAGAACATTGATTTAAGACCCAGTGCAATCATTAATAAATTTGATTTACGCCGTCCAATCTATCGTCAGCTTGCTGCATATGGACACGTGGGTAGAGAAGACCTTGATATACCTTGGGAAAAGACTGATATTGCAGATGACATCAAAAAGGCACTTCTTTAATTTGCATCGACGGTTGCGTTTGCAATTTATCAATGAACCATATATTGCAGAGCAAAAATAAAGTCCTAAAATGTTAAGAAAAAAAGAAGATGTAGCTCTTTTGACAAGTTGAGCCACATCTTCTTTTTGGTTGAATATATTGACGGTTGATGATAATCGTGATACAATAGAATAAAAATCTATATTCAAAAAACGCAACTGTATTATGACGAGGAGTATAATCTATGGACGAAAGAATTATAATCAATAAATCAAAAATATATATAAATGATTTGTCTAAAAGATACGGATTTTTAATTGTAGGCACATTGGGTCAAGTGCTGGGATTAGCTGTAACCTCTATTGTATTAACATTAATTTCGGACATATTAGTTATTAATATTATTGTTTGGTCGCTCTTTTCCTTATATGCGATTTTAAGAATATTTTGCTGTGCTCATGTAATGTATTCATTTAAAGCCCTAAAATTCACGGTAGAGCTTGATACTATACTATCTGTTGAGTATGGTCGAGTGTATAGAGGTGAATTGTTTGTTGGCACTAGAGTAGGTCGCAGATATGCAGATAAAGTTGTTTTTGAAAATTCGGGTTCAGTTTATGCTACGGCAGATGAAGTAGGGAGTCCTTCTATCGGTGAAAGGTTTTATCTCGTTAAAATCAAAATTTTCAATATAGATAGAATAGTGAGCTTTTACAACGAAAGAACTTATTGTTACAAAGACAGTCTTGATTAAGCAAACACAATTTAAAGAGAATAATTTGCGAACATCACAATGCACCTTATGGTAGCTTTTAAATTTTTACCATAAGGTGCTTTTTGTTAAACAAAAACGCACACGGTTATGCTCCGTGTGCGCCAAACTATTTAGTTTTTAATTTGTTTTTGCGGTACACTGATTATCTTTTTCAGTGGTTTTGAACTGTCCCCTGTCTCCCAGTTTCTTGTAATATTTTAACTCCGAAGAATTCATTATTTTTAACAATTTTAGTTTTAATGGTTTCTGCCAGCGCTTTAATGACTTTTGTCTTTTTCCACCAAAAGAAAGGATCCTTTATTAAAAATATCAATTTTTTATGCTTATTCCATATTTCTGGTTCATCAATCCATATATTAACTAAATTTTCCTGTAATTTTTTGCATTCATTAGAAAATTTTCTAGAAAAATAGAAATCCAATTCATCTTTTTGTAATAAATACTTAATTGTAAAGCATCCTGAGTCATTATAAAAACTATATGTTTTTGTTGTATAATTTCCAAATGGATAGTTGTTAAATGTTTGTTTGGAATATTTCAAATTATATTCCTCAACCAAAAACATTAACATCTTAATAATTTGTTCCATTAAAGACCTCCTAATTATAACAATAAATTCACTGGCAATTTCCAAATATTTCTATATTTCCATTGTATGGACAGGGGATATGGACAGGGGACGGTGGTCTGTCTTGGTTCTCCTCTGTCAGTATAATCTTTCATTGTCGCTTTTACGATTTAATTATACAGTATAATTTTCTTTTTGTCAACAATGTCCCCTGTCGAACCATAAGGTTCTTATTTTATTTGCAAAAAGTAACCTTATTACTTGAATTAATAAAAAATATATGATAAAATAATTAAAATAGCTTCAAGGAGTGGGTAAGATGCCAAATGATTTAATAAAAATCAGTGGTGCTGTTGAAAAACTGATATACCAAAGCAGTGATAGCTGGTATAGCGTTTGTGATGTTTGCACCGATGATGACAAATCAATAACTGTTGTTGGCATTATGCCTTATGTTTCTGTTGGAGAAGGTATTGAGGCTGAGGGCGAGTGGGTCACAAATAAGGACTACGGAAAGCAGTTTAAGGTATCTACATACAAAAAGACACTTCCTAAGCAAAAAAATAGCATATTGCGATATCTTTCCTCGGGTGCGATAAGAGGCGTGGGAGCAAAAATAGCTCAAAAAATCGTTAGCCAGTATGGAGAGGATTCCTTTAACGTAATTGAAAACCATCCGGAATGGCTAATGCAGATTAATGGCATTTCAAGAAAAAAAGCTTACGATATAAGCAATGATTTTAAGGAAAAGGCTCAAATACGAGAGCTGATGACGTTTTCCTGCGGAGCAATAACTGTTAATTTAGCTATTAAATTTGCTAAGCGTTGGGGCAGAAATGCACTTGGTGTAATTAAGGAAAATCCATATTTACTATGCCTTGATGGCAATGGAATCAGCTTTAAGCGAGCAGATGAAATAGCCTTTGGATTTGGTATTGCATCAAACAATGCTTATAGAATTGAAAGTGGCATAAAATACGTTATGAGTGTTTTCGCCTCTCGCGACGGACATACCCATGTATCTAAGGAAACACTTATAGATGCCACAAGAAAGCTTCTTGGAGTTGATGAGCAGGAGATTGTTTCTGTTCTTGATAAAAAGGGTGGAGTTGACGGTGTCAGTCAACTGCTCATAAAAAATGTGCCATCGGTCGTTTTGAACAAGCTTTATTTTGCTGAACAAAATATTGCAAAAAGGCTTATAAAGCTCAATAAAAGCGCAGTCAGCTTAGGCGATGGCAATGTCGAGTATATGATTATGGAGCTTGAAAGCAGGCTGGGAATTAAATATGCTGCCTTGCAGAAAAAAGCTATTTGGGAGTCAATTATTAATGGAGTTACCATAATAACAGGTGGTCCCGGTACAGGTAAGACAACAATAGTTAAAGCGCTGCTTCAAATTTTCGGAAAATTTGGGATTTCTTGTGCTCTTTGTGCCCCTACGGGCAGAGCGTCTAAGCGAATGAGCGAAGCCACTCAAAGTGAGGCGAAAACAATTCACAGGCTTTTAGAGGTAACCAAGGGAGAATACACAGACGTGGAGAGGTTTAATCGTGACAACTCAAATCCCTTAGATGAGGACGTTGTAATTGTTGACGAATCCTCTATGATCGATGTTTCTCTTATGAATGCGCTACTAATGGCATTAAAGCCCGGAACTCGCTTGATTTTAATAGGCGATACTAATCAGTTACCTTCAGTAGGTGAGGGAAATGTACTAAATGACATTATTATGTCTGAAAGCTTTGTAACTGTTTGCTTAAATGAAATTTTCAGACAAGCCAGTCAAAGCGGAATAGTTGTTAATGCGCACAAAATCAACAGAGGTGAGCATCCTGACCTTAGTGAAAAATATGATGATTTTTTCTTCATTCAAAAGGATGATGAGCAGATTCCCGAATATATTGCCGATTTGTGTAAGAATAGGTTGCCGAAAAAATACGGAATAACTGACGGAATACAGGTAATAGCTCCTATGAAAAAGGGGATTTGCGGAACGCAAAGCTTAAACTTTGTGCTACAGAAGGAGCTTAACCCTTCTTCAATTCAAAGGGCAGAGCATACAGCAGGGGCTGAACGCATCTTTAGAGTAGGGGACAGGGTAATGCAAACCAAAAACAATTATGAGGCGGAGTGGCATACTGAAAATGAACTGTTAAATTCTCAAGGTATGGGTGTATTTAACGGTGACGTTGGTAAAATAGAAAAAATTGACAAAGTCGATCAAATTGTTTTAGTGGATTTCTTGGGTAAAAAGATAGAATATAAGCTTTCCTCTCTTGATGAAATAGACCTTTCCTATGCAGTAACGGTTCACAAAAGCCAGGGAAGTGAATACCCCATAGTTATAGTGCCTATTTCTTATAAATGTCCGCCTATGCTTTTGACAAGAAACCTTATATATACAGCTATTACACGTGCGGAAAAAATCGTTATATTAATAGGCGATAAGACGACATTTTTTAAAATGATAGATAATAACCTGAAGCAAAACAGAAACACCAATTTAGAATATCTTTTGAGGAGTGCTTTCAATGAAGATAATTGAAATACTGAAAAGGATGTTTATCGAAAGATATTGCATTGTGTGTACTGAGCCAATATCATATGATAAAAAGGAGCCTTTTTGCGATGCTTGCCTTAAAGACTGGGAGGAGTTTGTAAGCGCAAAGTGCGGTATTTGCGGAAGAGAGCGCGGTTCTTGTACTTGCTTACCAAGCAACGTTAAAAAAATTAATCATTCAATGGTGTCTTGGTGTTATTTTTACAACGGTGAGGAAAACGGCGAGATTAATGAGCTTTTTAAAAATTTAAAATGGAATTATGATGGCAGGGTCATTGACTTTTGTACAGATAAAATGAAGGAATCGCTTTTGCACTTATGCAGGTCAAGAGGCGTAAATTATAAGGATTTTGTTGTTACCTATGTTCCGAGAAATGAAAGAAATGTATATAAATATGGATTTGACCAATCTGAAAAGCTTGCAAAATCACTTGCGAAAAAGCTTGGTATTGGTGTAATAAAGACCTTTGAGAATTTTGGAACGAAGGAACAAAAGAAGCTAAACAAAAAGGAAAGAGTGAAAAACGCTCTTGAAGCTTACGAATATATTGAAGACTCCGTAGGCGATCATAAACGCTTCTTTCTTGTGGATGATATATTGACCACAGGCTCTACAATGCTTGCGTGCTCTTATCATCTGTTTAAAAATGGAGTAACGGAAGTTGTTCCTGTGGTTTTTGCTAAAGATAATTTTAAAATTAAAGGAGATAGAACAAATGTTAAAAGGAATACCAAATATTATTTCACCAGAACTCCTAAAGGTTTTAAGTGAAATGGGACACAGCGACAGAATAGTAATTGCTGACGGTAATTTTCCTGCTGAATCAATTGGTAAAAATGCAATTGTAATCAGATGCGACGGACACGGTGTGCCTGAGCTTCTTGATGCTATTTTACAGCTTTTCCCACTTGATACATATGTAGAAAAGCCCGCAATACTTATGGAAGTAATGAAGGGTGACAATGCAAAGACACCTATTTGGGACACCTACAAGGAGACTATTAGAAAGCACGATAATCGTGGGGACAGCGTTGTTGGTACAATAGATCGCTTTGACTTCTATGAAGAGGCAAAGAAGGCGTATGCAATTATAGCGACAAGCGAAAAGGCAATTTATGCAAACATTATGATTCAAAAGGGCGTAATTTAATAAAAGGAGAATATAACAATGGGAATCTTTAATTCAATTCCAACAATTAAGTATGAGGGACCTAAGAGCAAAAATCCTCTTGCCTTCAAATACTATGATGCAGACAAAATAGTAATGGGAAAAAAGATGAGTGAGCATCTTCCTTTCGCTATGGCTTGGTGGCACAATCTTTGTGCAGAGGGAACAGATATGTTCGGCAGAGGAGTGGCTAACAAATCCTTTGGTCAGCAATATGCAACAATGGAGCATGCTAAGGCTAAGGTTGATGCAGGCTTTGAATTTATGCAAAAGCTCGGTATTAAGTATTTTTGCTTCCACGATGTAGATATTGTTCCTGAGGCTGATGACATAAAGGAAACTAATCGCAGGCTTGATGAAATTTCCGACTACATTCTTGAAAAGATGAATCAAACCGACATCAAGTGCTTGTGGGGAACTGCAAATATGTTCTCAAATCCCCGTTTCTGCAACGGTGCGGGCTCTTCTAACAGTGCTGAGGTATTTGCATTTGCTGCAGCACAGGTTAAAAAGGCTCTTGATTTAACAGTAAAGCTTGGCGGCCGCGGATATGTATTTTGGGGTGGACGTGAGGGCTACGAAACTCTCCTAAATACAGATATGAAATTTGAGCAGGAAAACATTGCAAGACTTATGAGAATGGCTGTTGACTACGGTAGAAGCATCGGATTCACAGGTGACTTTTACATTGAACCAAAGCCAAAGGAGCCAATGAAGCACCAATATGATTTTGATGCCGCAACTGCTATAGGCTTTTTGAAGGCGCACGGACTTGATAAAGACTTTAAGATGAACATAGAGGCTAACCATGCAACCTTGGCAGGTCACACCTTCGAGCACGATTTAAGAGTAAGTGCAATAAATGGTATGCTTGGCTCTATTGACGCAAACCAAGGTGACTATTTACTTGGTTGGGACACAGATGAATTTCCATTTGATGTATACACCGCTACTATGTGTATGTATGAGGTGTTAAAGGCAGGAGGACTCACAGGCGGCTTTAACTTTGATGCAAAGAACCGTCGTCCCTCTTATACTGATGAAGATATGTTCATTGGATATATTCTTGGTATGGATACCTTTGCTCTTGGTCTTATCAAGGCTGCTGAGCTTATCGAGGACGGAAGAATTGATGAGTTTGTAAAAGAAAGATACTCAAGCTATTACAATACCGAAATCGGCAAGAAAATTTTAAGTGGAGAAACTAATTTACAGGAGCTTTCCGAATATGCAGAAAAGCTTGGTTCAGCTAAGCTTCCGGGTAGCGGCAAGCAGGAAATGCTTGAAGGAATTGTAAATAGTGTGCTTTTTAACTGATATGAATAAGTATATTGGAATAGATTTAGGCACATCGTCTGTCAAAATGCTTTTAGTTTCTGCCGATGGCGAAATTATTAAAAGTGTAACAAAGGAATATCCAATATTTTATCCGCAAAGCGGATGGAGTGAGCAAAATCCTGAGGATTGGTATAATGCTTCAATTGAAGGACTTAAAGAGCTTATATGTGAAGTAAATAAGGAAGACATCAAGGGAATATCCTTTGGAGGTCAAATGCACGGTCTTGTTATTTTGGACGACAATGACAATGTTATTCGCCCTGCAATTTTGTGGAACGATGGCAGAACTCAAAAGCAGACCGATTATTTGAACGAGTCGATTGGCAAGGACAAATTGTCAAGCTATACCGCAAACATTGCATTTGCCGGCTTCACGGCCCCCAAAATCCTATGGGTAAAGGAAAATGAGCCCGACAATTTTAACAAAATTTGCAAAATTATGTTACCAAAGGACTATTTGGCATATAAATTGACAGGCTCTTTTGCTACTGACTACTCCGATGCTTCCGGAATGCTCCTTCTTGACGTTGAAAACCGTACTTGGAGCAAGGAAATGTGCAGGATTTGCGGAGTTGATGATAAGCAACTGCCTAAGCTCTATGAGTCTTATGAAAAAATAGGTACATTATTGCCCAAAATAGCCGATGAGCTTGGTTTAACATTAGATGTTTCTGTGTCCATTGGTGCCGGAGATAACGCGGCTGCCGCTGTTGGTACCGGAACGGTAAATAACGGTGATTGCAATATATCCTTAGGTACAAGCGGAACTGTATTTGTGTCACAGGATAGCTTTTCTGTTGATAGCAAAAATGCGTTACATAGCTTTTGTCATTCTAATGGTATGTATCATTTGATGGGTTGTATCTTGTCGGCTGCATCCTGCAATAAATGGTGGGTTGAGGACATTTTAGGTACAAGCGATTTTGCAAATGAAGAAAAAAATCTTGATAAATATCTTGGACAGAACAACACATATTTCTTGCCATATTTGATGGGCGAGAGAAGTCCTCATAATGATGTTAGTGCAAGGGGAGCATTTATAGGTATGCGTCCCGATACAACAAGAGAGCATATGGTACTTTCTGTTTTGGAAGGCGTCGCCTTTGCTCTTCGTGACTGCGTAGAAATAGCAAAATCCAACGGAATTAACATAGAAGCAAGCAAAATATGTGGCGGTGGCGGAAAGAGCAAAATTTGGCGTAAAATAGTCGCTAATGTTTTGGGCGTTCCTGTTTTCAGGCCTCAGATTGAAGAGGGACCCGCATATGGTGCTGCCATTCTTGCTATGGTTGGATGTGGCGAGTATGTAAGCGTTTCCGAGGCTACAAGCAAGTTAATTAAGACAAAGGATGTAACTAATCCCGAGCCACAGCTTGTGGACAAATATAACGAAAGATATAATGCATTCAAAAAGCTTTATCCCGCCCTTAAGGCTGTTTATAAGGAAATTTAATAAAAAGCAAGTGCCAAAGAGCTAGTTACACTCAAGGCACTTGTTTTTTTAATGAAACTGTAGCAAAAAGCTTCAAGGTGTGATATAATTACTGAGTAAGGGCGGTGATACAATGCTAACATACAAAAATAAATTGTTTTCTATTTTAGGTGATTCTATTAGTACCTTTGAAGGATATAGTGAGCCATATGACGCATCGTTTTATGATGGACTGATCAAATGTCAAACTGATATATTAAGGGTAACTGATACCTGGTGGGGGCAAGTGATAGAGCGGCTTGGCGGTGAGCTTTTAGTAAACAATTCCATTTCCGGTAGCTTGGCTTGCAAGCATCCCAATTGTGAGATTTCATCCTATGGATGTAGTGACGAGCGAACCTCAAGTCTTGACAGAATCGGAGTTCAGCCAAACGTTATTATGGTGTTTTTAGGAACTAATGATTGGGGATATGGCGTAAAGCTAATGCCTGATGATGAAACGGAAAAATCGTTATTATCTATTTTTTCGGTTGCATATAAGACAATGCTCGAAAAGCTGCAAAGAAACTATCCTATGGCGGAAATTTGGTGCTTTACACTTCCTGTAAGTGACTATAAAAAGTACAGTGGAACAGAATTTCCATATTGCTACGGAGGCATACATATTGAAGAATACTGCAATATAATTTGCGATTGTGCAAAGGAATTTGGATGTAAAATAATTGATTTATACAAATATGGTATGAAGCTTGACACTATTGACGGATTTCATCCTAACGCAAAGGGAATGAAAACCATAGCTAATGCTGTTATTGATATTTTAGAAAATATTGAATAGCAAAAAGTGCACTCGATTATACGAGCGCACTTTTGAATTATACTGTTTTACTTATTTTGCAGATACAATCTTTTCAGTATCGAATGCAATCATAAGCTCTTCGTTTGTAGGAAGAACATAAACCTTTACCTTTGAGTCCGGAGTAGAAAGCTCAACGGTGTTTGGCTGACGCAAGGTTTTAGCATTCAGCTCACTGTCGATTTTAATACCGAAATATTCCATATCAGTACAAACCCTTTCGCGAAGCTCAGGGTTGTTTTCGCCCATACCTGCTGTAAATACGATGGCATCAAGTCCATTCATAGCCGCAGCATAGGAGCCGATATACTTTTTAACCTGATATGCAAGAATTTCAGCAGCAAGCTTGGAATTCTTTGTAACTCTCGCCTTTTCTTCCTCGGTCTTTGGACAAGTGCTTAGCTTTTCATTGAATTCGCCACGGATAGCGCCTTCAATGTCACGGCTGTCAGAAGAATATTCGGAAACGCCGAGGAAACCGCATTTCTTGTTCAAGTAATCAGAGATTTCGTCCGCTGTAAGATTAAGCTTCTTCATAAGGTAAGGAACGATAGCAGGGTCAATAGAGCCGCAACGTGTACCCATCTCAACACCGTCAAGTGGGGTAAAGCCCATTGTAGTATCAACGCATTTGCCGTTCATAACAGCAGAGATAGAAGAACCGTTACCGACATGACATGTTACAATCTTTGTGTTTGTTGAGCCGAGGATTTTGTTTAATTCGATAGAAACAAACTTGTGGGATGTGCCATGCATACCGTATTTTCTAACACCCTCTTCAACTATCTTCATAGGAAGAGCATATGTGTATGCGGCAGGAGCCATTGTTTGATGGAAAGCAGTATCAAAAACTGCAACCTGTGGAACATTTGGCATAACCTTTGTGCAGCCTTCAATACCCATAAGGTTAGCAGGGTTGTGAAGAGGTGCAAACTCAATGCACTTCTTGATTGCATCCAAAACCTCATCAGTTACAAGACAGCTATCAAAGAAGTAAGTGCCACCGTGAACAACTCTGTGTCCAACTGCCTCAATTTCAGACATGTCAGAGATACAACCGTATTCCTTGTCTGTGAGCATACTAACAACAATTTCAGTAGCTACAGAGTGATCCTTCATAGGAATTTCTTTTTTAATTCTCTTTTCGCCCTCGCCCTTTTTATGGTCGATCAAGCTACCTTCCATACCGATTCTTTCGCAAATACCCTTGCCGAGTACTTCCTTGGTTTCAGTATTGAGAAGCTGATACTTAAGTGAAGAGCTACCCGCATTTACAACAAGAACTTTCATTTTAAAACCTCCAAAAAATTTGTTTCTTGACAAAACATAAATTATCAAGTATATTATATATGTAAAATATCTTAATTTCAAGGGTTTTTCAAAAATAAAATGATTTTTTTGAAAGGGGGATGGGTATGGCATCTGTAGTTGGAGTGATATGTGAGTATAATCCTTTCCATAAAGGACACAAATATCAGATTGATAGGATAAAAGCTGATATGCCGGATGCAACTATTATTGCGATAATGTCCGGTAACATAGTACAACGTGGTGAGTTTGCTATAATGAGTAAGTACGAAAGGGCAAAAATTGCACTTGAGTGCGGAGCTAACGCCGTTGTAGAGATACCGTATCCGTACTCGGGTTCAACAGCTGAAATTTTTGCGAATGCAGGCGTTGAAATTGCCGATAAGCTTGGTTGTGACTATTTGTATTTCGGTACAGAAAATTTTAAAATCGAAGAAATAGAAAAAATAGCTGTAATAATTGACAGTGATGAGTTTGGAATAGAGCTTGAAAAGGCAAGGAGTAATAAAGACAGCAGTTTTATCACCGCTAAGTCGATTGCCTTGAAAAAATGGGGATATGAGCTGCCAACGAGTGCCAACGATATGCTTGCACTTGAGTATATAAGAGCAATCTTAAAGAAAAAATTAAGCATAAGATATCGCAACATTTTAAGGATTGGTGCTCGATATAACGATACAGGTATAAATGATATTATGTCTGCCTCGGCTATTAGAAAGTACTATTATGATAACGATGAATTTGTATCAGTGCCAAGTGTTGTAGAGGACTGTTACAAAAGGACGGCAAAGGAAGGATTATGTATTGATAAAGGCTGCGTGGAAAGGCTTTTGCACTCATTCTCTTTGATGTATTTAGATGTAAGGGGAAAATACTTTGATACGAGTATAGAAATGCTTTCGCTTATCAAAACGATGGCTAAGGAGTGTAACAGCAGTCAAGAATTTGTTAACTCTCTTTCCTCTAAAGCGTTTACTTCAGCAAGGCTAAGAAGGGCTATTCTGTATTCAATGTTTAATGTTGTTGATTTGGATTTTAATCCAAGATTTACTACTTTATTAGGAATGGATAAAAAAGGAAGAGAGCAAATTAGCAAAGTTAAGAAAAATTGGGAATTTACGATAATTACAAAACATTCTGATTCGAAAAAATTAGATAGCGTGTCACTTGCGTACTTAGAAAAAAACTATATGGTTGATGCGCTATATAACACGCTGTTAAAAAACCAATCAAGCGCTAACAGTGCATTTAAAAACGCGCCGATTATAAAGCGGTCTTAAATTTCTTTATAAAACAAGCAACCACTCGATGCTGTGAAAAGAGTGGTTGCTTTTTTTGTATACAGAAAACCACCGGCAGTGGCGGTGGTTCCAAAAGGCTTTAGCTATGCGTAGAAAAAATAATCCTCCTTTGGTATAATAAAAATGGTCTGCCAACCAAGAAATAAAAACCAAAGGAGGAATCAAGTCGTGAAAC
>JAFTZI010000045.1 GCA_017461055.1 Clostridia bacterium
ACAGGACCCATTTATGGGTAGTAAATAACAAATGCAAGGCTGGCAGGCCAATTCTAGACGCACTTGTGCGTAGCCAGTAGTGTTTAGGGCTATGCCCGAAAATGAAATACCCCCCGTTTTACGGGGGGATATTTATTGTATAAACAACAAAATTGCATTTTACAGAGCTTTATGATAAAATTAAATTGTTCATAGCATTTTTTCAAAAAATACCCAACCTTTTTGATTTAATTGTGTCTTAAAGGTGAGTACTCAAAAAATAGGTCAAAAAAGGAGAGCTGAGAGTGTATAGAAACCAAACCGATGAAACATTAGTGTTGCTTACGCTATCCGGCGAGCAAAAGGCATATGAAACGCTGGTTATGCGACATCAACGTGCTGTAATTGCTTCTGCCAACAGCGTAGTGCGCAATCAATTTATGGCAGAGGATTCTGCACAGGATGCCTTTGTTACTGCGTGGATGAAATTGAACACTCTTGGTGAGCCGAGTAAATTCGGACCCTGGGTGCGTAAAATTGCTAAAAACTGTGCGCTTAATACTGTACGCCGCTACCGCGGAATTGTTCCCTTGGACCAGCTTGAAAATTATGAGCTGAATGATATGCAAGGCATAAGTCCCGAGGAAAAATACATAGCCTTGGAAAGTGATAATCAGGTAAGAGACGGTCTTGAAAGGCTTCCTCAAAAGGTTAAAAAGATAATACAGCTGTATTATTTTGACGGACTTTCAATTTTGGAAATTGCTAAGCAGATGAGCATTAGTGAGGGAACTGTAAAATGGCAGCTTAACGATGGCAGAAAGAGAATGAGAAAGGAATTATGTGCTATGAACGAAAAATGGAATGATACTCTTGTTGAAAAAGTAATGAAAAAGGTTGAAGAGCTTAAGCTCTGGAGAATTAAAAACAATAAGGATGGCTTTGAAATTGTATACAAGGATGTTTTAAAGGAGGTCGAGAATTTGCCGGAAAGCAAAGGCAAATATCACGCCTTAGCCGATGTTTTGCATAGTGGCTGGTGGTGGCTCCCGGGTACAAAAAACGAAGAGCTTTTTGAAAGCATCAAGGAAGCAGCAATCAAAGGCAAAAACGAAGAAGTAATGGAATTTATCTTGGCAAGAGAAAAGGACGACTTGTACGGAAACGTAAGAGAAAAGTTAATTCTTGAAAAGAACATTCCAATGCTCGAAAAATACGGGTTTATAAAAGCATTGGCAACTGAATATTACACGCTTGGTTGTCTTTATTATTACGATATGAATAATACAGAAAAGGGCAATGAGGCGCTTGCAAAGGCAAAGTCAATATTTACACCAACCGACGAAAAATATTATCTTTCATCGTGCATAAAGCCTATGCGCGATAAAAAAGAAAGCGCATTCAAAAATAAGGACGAAAAGAACTTTGGTTTAGGTACCACCATTGAAAAATACAGATACATAGATAAAGAGCTTCGCTTTTGGAATAATGATGCCATAGACGAGGGATACGTGCATTCCTTTGACACAAAAAGTAATGATATTTACAGAAACGCATCATTCTGTGACGGATATTTTTTCAAGGATTTAAAGCTTGGAGAAAGGTATGTTGGTTCAGATAGAACTACATTAACTTTTGAAAGCGAAAACGAAACAGTAGAAACTCCTGCGGGAATTTTTGAAAATTGCAAGGTTTATGTAACAAAACACTTTACAGAGTTCGGTGCAAGAATTCACAAAAATTACTATAAGGAAAATATAGGAATAGTAAAATGTGTTTCTAATTTAGATGGATTGACAGAAGAAAGGCTGTTAAGCTCCTATGAAATTAAGAATGGTGAAGGACTTCTTCCTTTTGCTAAGGGCAATTCTTGGGAATACACAACAAATTATAATCCCGAATATCTCGATATAAAAATTAAGTACAGTGTGGAATATGCCGATACAGAAACAATTATTCTAAAGTCTGACAGTACAGCGGTAAGACATGGATATGATAAAAATTCATTTATTGATATGATACAGGCAATAAGAAACGAGTATTGTTATGAAAGCAACGGAAGGGAACAGTTAAGGGATGTAACGGAATACGTTGCTCGTGCAAATGAGCTTGCTTCTACAGAAATCGAAAAGGCGCACATAAAACTTGCAGCTTCTTGTGTTAACAGAATTTGTCAGGGTGATAAGGGCGAGAGCTTTACAGGTCATTGGGATTTCTTTTCCAGGGCAATGACAAGAAAGGAAAAGAATTGTATAAAATTATCTCATCACCGCAGATGGTCATTTGAGTGGAAGAATACAAACGGTCCGAATGCTGAAAGCGGTATTCTTTATAACGACATTTACGGTATACTCCAGGATGCCACAGGATGTATTTGGAATGATGAGTGGCAAAAGGGTGTATCTCCAACCGTTGAGTATATGCTTTGGAATTCGTTTCCTGTAAAAACAAGTATTAAATGCGAGGATGCAGGCATTATAACCACAAAGGCAGGTGCTTTTGAGGACTGTATGAAAGTATCTCTTGATACAACGGGACTTGACGGTGGCTTGTCGTATCGTTCGGGACACAAGGAATACTATTTCGCAAAAGGAATAGGTATTGTGAGAGTTATAAATGAATATTGCAGCGGAGCATTAAAGGCAATATACGATCTTGTATCATACAAGGGCAAGGGTGACGGTTATATGCCTTTTGTAAACGGGCTTGAAAGAACCTACGAGGCAACAAATTTAACTGATGGCTATGTTGCGGGGGCAGAATATATTTTTGCCGAAAACGAAAATGGAGAAATCGTAATTTTCTCCGATAGATGTGGAATAAGAAAAGTCCAATCTCCTATTACCTCATATGCATCGGTATTGAATGAATTTAAAGAAAACAATCAATGCAGCAGCATAGAAGAGTCCCAAGAAATGTATGCCCTCAATACCTTTAATCTTATGGAACATACAATTTGCCGTCCTGCTCATCACAGATACAATGCTCCACGCTCTATTGGAGTTTGCAAATTCAATATGGAAATGATGGAAAGCTTCGGAAACGGTACTGTGCCAAACGCTTGGCTGTGTGCTTATGCTTGGACAGCTCTTGTGCGAAGCGCGGCTCACTTTGGTAATGGCGAGATAGAAAAGGGCTTTGAGTACCTTGATATTTCATTTGAGTATTACGGAAAATGGAAGCGCTTGAAGGACGGAGAGGAGCTTGATACAGGCAATGAGAGCATTTTCGGCGGAATCAAGCTGATAAAGGGCAAGGAGTGCATCATCCTGAAAAACAAAGAAAAAGCGCCCATCGAGTACGGATACAGAATGGACGGAAATTGCGGCGCACCGTATTACGCACTGTCAGCGGACTACGGCTGGGAATGGTTTAATTACCTAAGAAACCACGAAACCTACTACTCCTATGTCGATAAAGCGAAGAAATTAGCTGAATAACTGTTTTTTCGTTGACAAAGCCTCTAATATTAAGTTATAATATGTATGTAAATAATTTATAGTGGAGGAGATTTTTATGTGGTTAGTTTTTTTAATCATTTCAATCAGCGTCGCTTCAATACCCGTTGGTATGGCAATTTTCGATTACATCTACGGTATAAGAAAATTTAACTTTAAGCCGTTAACAGCTTTGTCCGTGGGCGTACTTGTTTCTGCTGTGCTAATGTTTTTTCCAATGCATATCACAGATGCATCGATTGCTTCAATGGGAGGCTTAAGGGCGGCTTTGTTATCTGTGTTCAATTCTATGCAGCTTTTTGCCGCCGGATGTGAGTTTCAAGTTGTCAAAGACGGTTTAGTAAATTGTCCTGAATGGTTAATGGGAGCATATCAGGTATGGTCTTCTTTATTGTTTGTTGCAGCACCTGCGTTAACCGTTGGATTTGTTATGTCAATGTTCAAAAAATTGTCGGCACACCTTAAATATCATTCATCCTTTTTCAAAGATGTATATGTTTTTTCTGAATTGAATGAAAAATCATTGATCCTCGCTAAGGACATCAAAGATGGCAATAAAAAGGCCACAATCGTGTTTACTGATGTGTTTGAAGAAAATGAGGAAACCTCCTATGAATTAATTGAGGAAGCCAAAAAGCTACGCGCCATATGCTTTAAGAACGATATTCTGGTTGTAAATTTCAAAAACCATTCAGCAAAAAAGTCAATTAAATTCTTTGCAATTGGTGAAGATGAAACTGAAAACTTGAATCAGTCCTTGAAGATTATTGAAAAATACAAAGAAGTGGAGAATGCGGAAATTTATGTTTTTTCCACAAAAATAGAAAGCGGTATTCTTTTATCTTCAGCAGATATAGGTAAGATGAAGGTACGTAGAATCAACGAGGCACAATTACTTATAAACCACTTGTTATATAAAGAAGGAGAAATTATTTTCCAAACTAAAAAACCTAAGTCAAGCGAAACCAAGGACATATCTGTTATAGTTGTCGGTATGGGTCGACACGGTACAGAAATGGTTAAGTCTCTTTCATGGTACGGTCAAATGGATGGATATAATTTAGAGATTAATGCATATGATAAGGACCCATTGGCAGAAGAAAAATTCGTTGCTTTGGCACCGGAATTAATGTCTGTAAAGCATAACGGTACTCATGTTGAAGGAGATGCGCAGTATAAAATCACTATTCATTCGGGCATTGATACAGATACAATTACCTTTGCCAACGAAATTCAAAAGATAACCAATGCTACGTATGTTCTTGTTGCCTTAGGAGACGATGACGTAAATATAAGAACAGCCATTAATTTAAGGATGTACTTTGAACGGATGAAAATTCATCCTGCTATACGTGCAATAGTATATAATTCTCAGCAAAAGAAGGCCTTAGAGGGTATAAAGAATTTTGCCGGTCAAAGCTATGACATTGAATTCAAAGGCGACTGGGAATCAACATACATCAGGAGCGTTATTATGGATTCGAAGCTTGAAACTGAAGCCAAGGAGCTTCATGAACATTATGTTGAAGGCATACGTACGGATGATGCGCGTTACGAAAAGGTACTGGGTTGCTATTTGAAAGACAAGGATATATCATCCAAGGAAGAATTAAAGGCGCAATGCTTGGAAAAAGTTGGGAATGAAGCAAGTAAGAAACTATCGGAACGCGAATTGCTTTACCCGGTTCTAGAGGAATACGAGGAGGATAAATTCTGGAAATACGAATATAATTACAGATCCTCCATTGCAACTGCTGTACATAACGCGGCTAAAAGAGAATGCGGTGTTTTAGGTACAGACTCTGAACAGGAACTGACCAAAGAGGAAGTAGAGCGCATACAAATATTGGAAAAGAGACGTTGGAACGCGTATACTCGCGCTGAAGGATATATATACAGCGGTTCGAGGGATTACAGTAGCAGAAATGACCTTGCAAAAATGCACCATTGCCTTGTTGAATACGATAAGCTAACTGAGGATGAAAAAAAGAGAAACAGCGAGGTAGTTATAAAAAAGGTAAAAAAGATTGACACAAGAAGAGGCTGACACATAGCATTAACAAATTGTGAACAATATGTGCAATAATAACAAAAAATCAAGGCTTTCCAAAGGAAACGCCTTGATTTTTTGTTTACTTTGTATAGGTAACGACTACAAAAAAACTAATTTGTGTCAGCCTCTTCTTAATTTTACATAAAATGTTGATTTTTCACCGAATTAGTATATATAATAAGTAAAAGAACGGAGGGAAGATTATGAAATATTATGTAGTGTCAGATATACATAGCTATTATACCAAACTAATAGAGAGCTTAAAGGAAAAGGGATTTTTTGAAGACAAGGAGCCACATAAGCTCATAGTCTGCGGAGATTTTTTGGACAGAGGCGAGGAGCCCTGTGAGGTAATTGACTTTCTCCTCGACCTTGCAAAAAAGGATGAAGTAATTCTTATAAAAGGCAATCACGAGGACTTAATGGAGGCAATGCTTGATGATATAGTATATGGCGACATATACGAGTATGAAATGGGCAAGTCCATCCACGTAAAAAACGGTACCTTTGATACAGCCCTACGCTTAACGGGTCTTGAGCCAATGTACGCTTTATCGCACGCAAAGGAGCTTGTAGCAAAGGTTAAGCTAACGGATTATTATAAAAAGCTCCTTCCATTATGCGTTAATTATTTTGAAACACAGCGTTATATATTTACTCACGGATATGTACCCTGTAAGGCAAGAGAGGGCAGTAATTTGTATAGTCCATACAAATGGTTCTATTTAAACAAGGATTGGAGAAATGCTTCAAGCGAGGATTGGAGATACGCCAGATGGTACAATGGAATGGAGTTCGTTTGCAAAAGAAAGATGAGCCTTGGCAAAACAGTAGTCTGCGGACACTGGAATTGCTCATACGGACACGCGGAGGTCGAGCATAAATGCAGTGAATTTGGCAAGGATGCGGACCTAACACCATTTTACGGTGAAGGAGTTATCGGAATAGATGCTTGCACCGCCTTTAGCGGTAAAGTTAACTGCATAATCATAGAGGATTAAAATTTCTTGACAGATTAGCTTCTTTGTGTTAGAATAAAGAAAAAGGGGTTAAAATTATGCCTGTTAAAAATGAAATTAAGGTCCTAACCAAAAACAAAAATTTAAGGCTTCGTGTTCTTAAGGGACACTTTGCCACAAGCCACAGCCATATTAATTACTATATTGATGTGACTATGCAGAAATCAAGATTGTCTGAGGCTCAGGCTGTTGCCCACGAGCTTGTTGGCTATTACAAAACCAGCACCGTGATTGACACAATTCTTTGTCTTGACGGTATGCAGGTTGTAGGTGCATGCTTGGCAGAGGAGCTAACCAAGGGTGGATTTATCAGTATTAATGCGCACCAAACAATTTATGTTGTAACTCCTGAGCATACAACAGGAAGCCAGCTTATTTTCCGTGATAACATCTCACCGATGATATACGGTAAAAACGTGCTTGTCTTAGCCGCATCCGTTACAACAGGCTATACAGCAGGCGCAGCGGTTGAAGCAATTAAGTACTATGGCGGCCACGTTGCAGGGATTAGCTCAATATTTGCAACAGTAAATGAATGTGGCGGTTATCCTGTTAAGGCAGCCTTTAATCCTAAGGACTTAGAGGACTACGCGTCTTATCCGGCGCACCAATGCCCACAATGCGCCAAGGGCGAAAAGCTTGACGCGCTTGTTAACAGCTTCGGCTATTCAAAGCTATAAAACATAAAAAGGCAGAAAATCTGCCTTTTTCCTTTCTTACAAATATTAACATATGCAAATATGAACATATAATGAGATAAAAATTAGTTAAATTTATTTAAAATTATCAAATGCACTATGGAAATAGCAATCCGTTTATGCTATAATGGCTTAAGCAAATAAAAGGGAGAAAAAATAATGAGCATAAAAGCAGTTTTGTTTGATTTGGACGGTACACTGCTACCAATGAATCAAGACAATTTTATTAAAAAGTATTTTAGCGAAATAACAGCATTTCTTTGCAAGCACGGTGGATATGAGCCCCAAAAATTTATGGAGTCTATGTGGCTTGGAATAAAGGCAATGCTTTTAAACGACGGTACAAAGAGTAATGAGGATGCCTTTTGGGAGGTGTTTTCCAAAATCTATGGCGAAGAAAAAATCAAAAATGATTTTAAACTATTTGAGCGCTTTTATGAGGAAAAGTTTATAAACACTAAAACAGAGTGCGGCTATACTGACAAATCAAAGCAGTTAATCGATTATTTAAAATCAAAGGGTATTAAAACAGCCTTAGCCACCAACCCAATGTTTCCAACCGTTGCAACCGAGGCAAGAATGAGCTGGGTTAACCTTTCTCCTGCCGATTTTGAGCTTTTTACAACCTATGAAATGATAGGCTACAGTAAGCCAAATCCAAAGTACTATCTTGAAATAGCAAGTCGAATGGACATAGACCCAAAGGAATGTCTGATGGTTGGTAACGATGTTAGTGACGATATGTCAGCAAGCCTGGCAGGCATGGATGTTTTCCTTTTAACCGATTGCTTAATTAACACAAAGAATTTGGATATAGAGCCTTACCCGCAAGGTAGCTTCGAGGAGCTTTACGACTATATTAATAAAAAATCACAAGAGAATTAAGCGTGATGTCCTTAACGGACAATCACGAGTCGAGGTAAATCCCTAACGGGATTTTTGATATATTGCTAACGCAACTCGATATGCCTGCGGCTCGAGATGTTTGCTTCGCAAACGAGAGATTTATCTCATATTGAATTGGAGCGAAGCGACAATATATCGAGTTCGAGCAAAGCGAGAACATATCGAGTCGGCAAAGCCGACATATCGACAGAACAAAAAACAAGAGCAAGAATATAAGGATTTTCTCTTTGTACTCTTGCTCTTTTCTGATTGTATAAGGGTTTGGCTTAGCCCATATTTGCATTAGACTAGTAAATGCGATGCTTGCACTTTTGTCAAAATGAAATTTCTCCCCTAAGAACATCACGGTTAGCTCTCTTGTGATTTTTTTGTTGGCGGAACACCAAACCTTTTTTTATATAGCCGATAGAATGAAGAATAATCGCCAAAGCCACACTCCGTGCTTGCCTTGATAGCGCTTTTACCTTGCCTGATTTTTTCTTGGAACAAAATTAAGCGCTTAGAAAGTATATATTCATAGACAGAAGTGCCGCTTAATTCCTTAAAAACTCTTGAAAGCTGAGATTGGCTGAGATGAGCAAAGCGTGCAACATCACTTACCGAAATATCATTAGTTAAATTTTCGTTTATGTAAGCAATAATGCTGTTTTCCTCTTGCTCATCCTCTTTTTTGGCGGCAAAAACCACATTAATAAATGAAATCAAATAGCTTAAATTTGCAAATACCGCATCCTCAGCATTTATAACCTTTGCCTCATTAGTCATTTTTTCAAAGCAGGCAATGGCTGAGCAGGGCTCTAATTCCTTAGCGGAATATAGGTTTTTCTTGCCAAGCTCACGGTTTAAGTATGGTGTTAAAATGTTGTCATCAAAGCCGCGCTTTGAAAAGAAATCGTGACTGAAATTTATAACATATCGTTCATATTCGTAGCTCTCATTAACAACAAGCCTGTGAAGCTCGCTTGAGCGAATGAGCAAAACCGACCCGGGACGAAGCTTGTACCTGTGACCCTCAACAATATAACCAACCTTGCCCTTAACTAAGCAAAAAAGCTCATAATTATCGTGTATATGTAGCTGAAACCAATCGCTTTTCGGCTCTTTGTCAATTGAATGAGAAAGAGAAAAGCAATCTGACTCAAAATGCTCTAAAACCGCCATAATATCACCCCTTTTTTATATTGTAGCATATTATGCAACAAAATGCAATGTATTATGGCATAAAAAACAATTCAATTGTATTTTACTATATAGTATAATTCAAGTATAGACATAGTATTAGACATACACTGTGTAAAAATAAGAGAGGTGTATTATGAAGCTTACATTTCGTTGGTACGGGGATAATGACCCTGTAACCCTTGAAAAAATCAGACAAATTCCCAAAATGAGTGGAATTGTATCGGCAATCTACAATGTTTCTCCGGGCGGAGTATGGGACGAAAAGGACATACGCGACCTTAAGGAAAAAGCTAATGCAAACGGTTTAGAGTTTGAGGTTGTTGAAAGCGTTCCTGTACCCGAGGAAATTAAATACGGTGGAGAAAACGCAAAAAAGCTAATTGAAAATTATTGTGAAAACGTAAGAAGACTTGGAAGAAACGGAGTAAAGTGTATTTGTTACAACTTTATGCCCGTTTTTGACTGGCTGAGAAGCGAGCTTGAGCATCAGAATAAGGATGGCTCAAATTCCTTGGCATATAATGAAAAAACAGTTCTTTCAATGGACCCCTTAACAAGTGAGCTTTCCTTGCCCGGCTGGGATGAAAGCTACTCACGTGAGGAATTAAAGGGCTTAATCAACAAATATAAGGAAATAGGCGAAGAGGGACTTTGGAAGAATCTCGAAGTATTCTTAAAGGCTGTAATTCCGGTAGCCGAGGAAAGCGGCGTTAATATGGCAATACACCCCGATGATCCACCGTGGGGAATTTTCGGCTTGCCAAGAATTATTACAGACGAAAAGAATATTGACAGATTCTTGAATTTAGTTCCTTCAAAAAATAACGGACTCACCTTCTGCACAGGCTCTCTTGGCGCATCCGTAGATAATGACCTTGTAAAAATGGCGCAAAAATACGCACCCCGTATTCACTTCTTACATCTTCGCAACATTTTAATAACAAGCGACAGAGAGTTTTACGAGGTAGGCCATCCAACAGAATGCGGCTCAATTGATATGTACGGAATTGTAAGGGCCCTTGTGGAAAATGGCTTTGATGGCTATGTGCGTCCTGACCATGGCAGAATGATATGGAATGAGAAGGGCAGATATGGCTACGGACTTTATGACCGAGCCCTTGGCGCAACATATATTTGCGGACTGTTTGAAGGAATTGAAAAAACCTTGGAGAAAAAATAATGAACAAATCAGCTGAAAGAAACATACCAAACTTCTTTGAATTTAAGGGAGAAAAAATCAATACTCTTGAAAAGTGGGAAAATTATAAGGAATATTTAAAGGACCTGTTTTTAAAGGAAGAGTATGGCTATTTGCCCAAAAAGCTAAAGCCTGAAATCAAGGTTAAAGAAAATGACATAAACTTTGCAGGCAAGGCAGTGTGGGAAACCGTTTATTTCACCTTTGAAAATAACGGTAAAAGCCATACGGTTAAAACCGATCTTGTTTTACCGCGCGACAAGGAAAACGTTCCCGTTTTCCTTCACTTAAGCATTCCTGACGGAGTTCCCAACAGATATATGCCAACGGAGGAAATAATCGACACAGGGTTTGGCGTTTTTTCCGTATATTATGAGGAAGTAACATTAGATAATGACGATTTTTCAAACGGACTCTGCGGTCTTTTTGAAAGAGAAGGTAACAGCAGCTTCGGTAAAATAAGTATTTGGGCATATTTTGCTTCTATCTGTATGGATTATCTTTTAACACGCAAGGAGATAGACAAGGATAACATAGCAATAGTCGGTCACTCAAGGCTTGGAAAAACAGCGCTTTTGTGTTCAGCCCTTGACAGCCGCTTCAAGCTTACCTGTGTTAACGAAAGCGGATGCAGCGGTGCTGCCCTGTCCCGTGGAAAAACCAACGAAAACGAAACAATTAAGGACATAATAAGAGTTTTCCCATATTGGTTTTGCGAGGAATACAAAAAGTATATAGACAATGAAAATGCTTTGCCCTTCGATCAGCATATGCTCATTTCCTTGGTAGCTCCAAGATACATAATCGTAGGAGGTGCAAAGGAGGATATATGGGCTGATAATGTAGGTCAGCATATGTCCTGTGCGTTAGCTGTTCCGGCTTGGGAGCTTTACAGCAAGGGAAGCGCCAACAGGTGTGTTAACTACTATGAAAGAGAAGGCAGTCACTTCTTTTCAAGAACCGACTGGATAATTTACATGGAAGGCTTTAAGGAGATAATTAAAAATGAACTTAAAAAATAAAGTAGCGGTAATTACAGGTGCAGGTGGAGTTTTATGCTCTGCCTTTGCAGAAAACTTAGCAAGTCTTGGTTGCTCGGTTGCGCTTCTTGATATAAACGAGGAGGCAGTTAAGGAAGTAGCCGAAAAGATAAAAAAGCAAGGGGGAGTGGCTGAATTTTACTCTTGCAGTGTTCTTGATAAGGAGCAGGTGGAGAAGGTACATAAGAGCATTTTGAATACTCTTGGTAGATGCGACATTCTTATTAACGGTGCTGGCGGTAACAATCCAAGATGTACAACCGCCCACGAATATTACGAGGCAGGAGATGAGGAAAGAAATGACATAAAGACCTTCTTCAATCTTGATAAGGAGGGCTTTGACTTCGTGTTTAGTCTTAACCTGATGGGTACGTTAATCCCAACACAGGTCTTTTCCGTTGATATGCTCAATCGCGACGGATGTATTATCAACATTTCATCAATGAATGCCTTCACTCCGCTTACAAAAATTCCTGCGTATAGCTCAGCAAAGGCTGCGGTTTCAAACTTTACACAGTGGCTAAGCGTTCATTTTGCTAAGGCAGGCATCCGTGTAAACGCAATTGCACCGGGATTTTTTGTAACCAAGCAGAACAAGGATTTGTTATTTAACGCTGACGGTACACCTACCCAGAGAACAAACAAGATTTTAAACGCAACTCCAATGGGTCGCTTCGGCAAGCCCGAGGAGCTTTTCGGAGCCTTGAACTTCTTGTGCGACAAGAGTGCAAGCGGATTTGTAACAGGAGTAGTAATTCCTGTTGACGGTGGATTTTCAGCATATTCGGGGGTATAATTATGAAGCTATGTGCATTTGCAGATGAAGCAAGCGTTGAATTAAAGGGGCAAATCGAGGCCCTTAAGAGAAACAACATTTCCTTACTTGAAATAAGAGGTGTGGACGGAGAAAATATTAAGGACATTTCCTATGATAAAATCAAGGAAATCCGTACACGTCTTGATGAAAACGGTATAAAGGTGTGGTCTGTTGGCTCACCTGTTGGCAAGAACAAAACCGATGACAATTTTGAAAAGCAAATAGATACATACAAGCGCATTTGCGAGTATGCAGAGATGCTCGGATGCGAAAGAATAAGAATGTTCAGCTTCTTTTCCAAAAATGAGGAGGACGTGCTTGATTGCTTAGATAAGCTTTGCTCAGTAACCCCATCGGGAATTGTAATGTGTCACGAAAACGAAAAGGGCATTTTCGGTGACGATTATGAAAGCTGCGTAAAAATTCACAAGGCATTCCCTAAAATAAGAGCTGTTTTCGACCCTGCAAATTTTGTTCAATGTGACGTTGATACATTAAAGGCATGGGAGGCTCTTTCCCCATACGTAGATTATATGCACGTAAAGGACGCGCTAAAGGACAAGCGTGTTGTTCGCGCAGGCTACGGTATAGGCAACCTTGAAAAAATCGTTTCAATGTATGCAAACAACGGTGGAAGTGTTTTGACACTTGAGCCTCACTTAATGGAGTTTTGCGGCTTAAAGGATTTGGAAAACGGAGAAAGCCTCAGTCAAATACAGGTGTATAATAATACCGACGAGGCATTTGACGCAGGGGTTAACGCCTTGAAGGCAATACTTGATAAATTAGGATTGGAGTACTGATTATGAAATTAGGAGCGCAGTTTTACACATTAAGAGATAATTGCACAACCCTCGATGGCTTAAGCGAGTCACTTAAAAGGGTTGCCGATATCGGCTACACCACCGTTCAGCTCTCAGGCGTATGCCCATACGAGCCTGAATGGGTTAAGGAGGAGCTTGATAAAAACGGGCTTAGGTGCGTGCTTACACACTGGAATGTAGATGAGGTAAAGAACGACCCTGTATCTGTACTTAATAAGCACAGAGCCTTTGGCTGTAACAACATCGGTATCGGCTGTATGCCGGGCTGGCCAAATGAGGAAAACACCTACAAGTTTATTGAGGAGTTTAAAAAGCCAACTCAGATTTTAGCTCAAAACGGAAGCAAGCTTTTCTATCATAACCACCACGGTGAATTTATTCGCTGTGCCGACGGAGAAATGGTATTTGATAAGCTTATCAATTCTTTCACTAAGGATGAGCTTGCCTTCACTCTTGATACCTATTGGGTGCAAATGGGCGGCGGTGACGTAAACGAGTGGCTTGAAAAGCTAAAGGGCAGAGTTGAGTGCATACACTTAAAGGATCTTGAAATGGTAGGCACAGAGCAGCGTATGGCTCCAATCGGTCAGGGTAGTATGAATTTTGAAAAAATTGTTGCCTCTGCCATCGACGCAGGCACACAGTATGCCCTTGTAGAGCAGGATAACTGCTACGGACGTGACCCGTTTGAATGCTTAAAGCAAAGCTACGAATATCTGAAATCATTAGGACTTAATTGAGGTGGAGTATGGATAAGGTAAGAATTGGTATTATAGGTATAGGAAATATGGGCTCTGTGCACGCAGGCAATATAATTGACGGAAAATGTCCCGAGTTTGAGCTAAGCGCAGTATGCGATTTGAAGGAAGAAAAGCTTCAAGCAATAAAGGAAAAAAGCCCAAGCACCGCATTATTTGACGATGCGGAAAAAATGATGGATAGCGGACTTATTGATGCGGTTTTAATTGCAATCCCACACTATGACCATCCAAAATATGCAATTATGGCAATGGAAAAGGGCTTGCACGTTATGGTGGAAAAGCCTGCGGGCGTTTACACAAAGCACGTTCTTGAAATGAATGCTGTGGCTGAAAAATGCAATGTAAAATTCGCAATTATGATGAATCAGCGTACAAACTGTATCTATCGCAAAATGCGTGAAATCGTAAAAAGCGGAGAAATGGGCGCAATCAAGCGTACAAGCTGGATTATAACAGACTGGTACAGACCCCAAGCATACTATGATAGCGGAGATTGGCGCGCTACCTGGAGCGGAGAGGGTGGCGGAGTATTGCTCAACCAATGCCCGCACAACCTTGACCTTTGGCAATGGATTTGCGGTATGCCTGTAAAGGTAGAAGCAAAGCTTCATTACGGAAAATGGCACGACATTGAGGTTGAGGACGACGTAACTGCCTATGTTGAGTACGAAAACGGCGCAACAGGTACATTTATCACCACAACAGGAGATGTACCGGGTACAAATCGCTTTGAGGTTACACTCGAGCATGGAAAGCTGATTGCCGAGGGCGGTAAGCTTCTTATGTGGAAGAGTGAAATTAGTGAGCCTGAATTTTCAAGAACAAACGAGGTTGCATTCGCTTGGCCTGAAATTGTAAAAAGCGAGGTTGAAACCGACGGTAAGAACGAACAGCACGTAGGTGTTATGAATGCCTTTGCCGCAGCAATATTGAGAAACGAGCCACTTGTTGCCGAGGGCGTTGAGGGAATTAACGGTCTTACCATTTCAAACGCAATGCACCTTTCCTCTTGGCTTGGCAAGGAAATTGTAATAAGTGAGCTTGACCACGAAAAATTCTATGAGCTCTTAATGGAAAGAGTAAAAACATCAAGACGTAAAACAAATGTTAGGGAAGTTAAGGTTGATATGGGGGCTTCCTTTGGAGGAAAAAAAGATGATGAGGACCTTTATTTTAGGAACGGACTGGGGCGAGGACTCAGATGATTGCGTAGCAGTCAGAGTCTTGGCAAGAGCGCACAAAAAGGGCGAGATAAAAATGCTCGGAATGGGCATTAATACTCTTACTGAATATTCGGCACCGTCGTTATACAGATTTTTGGAAAAAGAGGGTGCCGACATTCCCGTAGGTGTTGATAAAAGCTGTCCACACAAAATAGAATACGTAACCTACCAAAAAAGATTAGCCGCCGAAACCGATAAAACCAACGACGACTTTGAGGATGCGGTAAGAATGTACCGCAGATTAATTGCCGAGAGCGACGGTAATGTGGAAATCTTAGAGGTTGGCTTCTTGCAGGTAATTTGCGCAGCGCTTATGAGTCAGCCTGATGATATATCCGAAAAAAGCGGTATGGAGCTTTTTAAGGAGAAGGTAAAGAAAATCTGGATTATGGGCGGCACCTGGAATACGCAGGGCGGCAAGGAATACAACCTTTGCAAATATCAATTTTCAAGGGACGCTTCACACACCTTTGTTTCAAGCTGCCCTTGCCCAATTACATTTTTGGGTTGGGAGGTTGGCAGCCGTCTTATAACAGGTGATAAGCTCGCGCAGGATGATTTCTTGCACATAGCATTAGCCGACCACGGCTCAGGCAACGGACGTGAAAGCTGGGACCCAATGCTTGCAACACTTGCCCTCATAGGCGATAATGAAAAAGCAGGCTATAAAACAGTAAAGGGCTTTGCCACCGTAAACGAGGAGGGCGCAAACTTCTTTACAGAGGATGAAAACGGACCTCACGAATACGTGGTAAAAGCAATGCCCGACTCCTTCTATTCCGATATGATTAATAACTTAATTGCATAAACAAAAACAACGCACATTAACCCAGATGTGCGTTGCTTTTTGTTTGTAAGCAGTATAGTTTATTCAATAATCGTATTAACCATATTTTTAATTTTGTTGTGAATGCAGTCGTGTACCAAGCCTCCACTTGTGAGGGGAGGGGGACC
>JAFTZI010000046.1 GCA_017461055.1 Clostridia bacterium
TTTTGCCGATAAAGTGATATACTATATATAAGATAAAATGTCGAGGTGTTAATATGAGTTATATATCCGCTAAAGAAACAGCAAAAAAGTGGGGAATGTCGGAGCGTAGTGTCAGAAACTACTGTTACGAAGGCAGAGTTGAGGGAGCAATTCTCGTTGGCAAGACATGGACAATACCCTCTGATGCAAAAAAACCCGAAAGAAAGAACAAGCAGGCAGGGGCAAAAAGAACATTGTTGGAGGTTCTCAAGGCTGAAAAGCAAGCAAAAATAACGGGTGGAATATATCACAGGGTGCAAATAGAGCTGACCTATAACTCAAATCATATTGAAGGAAGCCGCCTTACTCACGACCAAACAAGATATATCTATGAAACAAATACCATAGGCATAAGTGATGGGGCTGTCAATGTTGACGATGTGGTAGAAACAGCAAATCACTTTAGATGTATTGATTTAATTATTGATAAAGCCAATGGGGGCATAACCGAATCACTCATAAAGGAGCTACACAAAATCCTTAAAAACGGAACAAGTGACAGCAGAATATCTTGGTTCAACGTTGGTGACTACAAGAGAGTTCCAAACGAGGTGGGAGGAAAGGACACCACACCGCCTGAAATGGTAGCTAAGGAAATTAAAAGGCTTCTTGATGAATATAACAAGAGTGAAAATAAAACCCTTGAAGATATAATTGATTTTCATTATCAATTTGAGTGTATTCACCCGTTTCAAGACGGGAACGGAAGAGTTGGCAGATTAATTCTATTCAAGGAGTGCTTAAAGCACGGTATCGTGCCTTTCGTAATCGACGAAAGCTTAAAAATGTTCTACTACCGAGGACTTACCGAATGGAAACGAGAAAAGGGCTATCTGATTGACACCTGTCTTGCCGCGCAGGACAAATTCAAGGCTTGGCTCGACTACTTTAGAGTGGAATATTAACAAGTATAAATTAACAAAAAATCAAGGCATTTCCCTTTGGATAGCCTTGATTTTTATTGTTATTCGCGCATAGTGTTCTTTTAATTTAGCTACGCTTCCAGTAGTAGTTGGTGTAGTTTTGCGCAAGGTAGTAAGCGGCGGATTGGGAATTTTCCATTTCGCTTGCGTCAATGCTTGTGCCCGACGTCGCAGTTGCTTTTGAAGTGTACCACCAGCCATTTGGATTTTCAAGCACAACGCTCTTAATTCCTACACAGCCCTCGAAGGCATATCTACCGATTGATGTAACATCTGTGCCGATTGTCACCTCTTCAAGATATGTACAGCCATAAAATGCTCTGTCCGCTATGGCGCTGACTCCACTTGGAACTGTAAAGGATGTATCCTTCTTTCCGATAGCATACTGAATTAATTCCGATGCGTCCTTTGTGTACAGGCTACCGTTTATTGTCTTGTAGCTTGTGTTTTCCTCGCTCACCTCAATGCTTTCAAGAGCGGCGCAGGAATACATAGCTCTTTCGCCAATCTCGGAAACGGTTTTCGGAACTACTATTCTTGTAATAGATGTGCAGTATGCAAAGGCATACTTATCAATCTTTTCAACACCTTCGGGAACAACTATTTCCTTAAGGGCGGAGCAACCGCCAAAGGCATAGTTTGAAATTGTTGTAAGCCCTTTACCAAAATTAATAGTTTCAAGCTTTTTGCAATCTCTGAAGGCATATTCTCCTAAGGTTGTAAGATTATCTCCGATGGTTATACCTACAAGGGAATCACAGCTACCGAAGGCATATCTGCCTATGCTTTCGATTTTGCCTGCTAAAGTAAACATCTCAATAGAGTCACAGCCATTAAAGGCATAATCATATATTTCCTCTACGTTTTCACCCATTTTAATATTTTTAAGTGAGGTGCAGTTTTCAAAGGTAAAGGAGTTTATAATAGTCATTTGGTCGCTGATTGCTACTGTATGCAAGGCGGTACAGCCACGGAAAAGCGATTCGCCAACTGCGGTAACGCTGTCTGGAATTACTATTTCCTCAATTAAAACACAGCCCTCAAATGCACTGTCTCCAATCACCTCTACCCCTTGTCCTATTACAAGCTCTGTAGCTGAGGAGCAATTATAGAAGGCAGAGCCGTCAATTGTTTTAACTCCGTTTGGAATTGCAATGCTCTTAAGTGAGGTACAATCCTTAAACGCAGCCTCTCCAATGTGAGTAACCGCATCTGTAAGGGTTACGCTTTCAAGAAGAGTACAGCCCTCAAAGGCGGAAATTCCAATTTCCTCTACTCTTTTCGGAGCATTAAAGCTCTTAAGAGAGGTGCATCCGTAAAACGCGCCATATTCAATATTAACAAGATTTTCGCCTATTTCAATGCTTGAAAGAGATGTACATTCCTTAAAAGCATTTCTTTCTATGGTAAGAACTCTTGAGCTGAGTGTAACCGACACAAGCTCGTTGCACTTCCAAAATGATGCCTCGCCAATAACGGAAACGGGAAGTCCGCCACCGTAATATTCCGGAACAAATACGCTTGTATCGCTTCCGTTATAGCCCTTTACCTCAACATAATCATCGTGGATTTCATATTCAAGTCCGCTTGTTCCGTCAATAAACTTAGCATAAAGCTGAGTGTTTTTAGGCTCGGTTATTTTTGTTACAGCCTCGCCATCAAAGCTTTCGCTTGTGTACCAGCCTGCAAAGGTGCATCCGTCCTTAATGGGCGCCTTTAAGGTGATTGGCAAATCGTGTGTTGTAAAGCTGAACTTGGTGTTGCCGCTGTTATCTCCGCCGTATACCTCGTATGTTATTACATAATCATCAGTTGACCATACAGCATAAAGCTCGTTTATCTGAGCTGTACCCATTTCATATTCAGCACCGTCGATATACTCTACCGTACCGTTTGCGGCAGTAGACCAGCCAAGGAAGGTATAGCCGGGATATGTAAACTGATTTTGTGTAAGAGTAACGGTTTGACCAACCAAGCATTTAAGGTTTGACATTTCACCCGAAGCGCCGTTAGGATTGAATACAATAACGTTTTCATTTGCGCTCCATCTGGCAACGAGGGTAATGTCCTCAGTTACCACATTTTGAGTAAAGCTCCATTTTTCATCATTATAATACCAGCCCTCAAAGGTGTAGCCCTCTTTTTTGGGTTGAGCAGGCACTCTTGCCTTTCTTCCATCCTTTATAGACTGAGAAGCTATCTCACTTCCGCCATCGGTATCAAAGCTTACAATAAAGGAATTATCCGCTATGTCGCTCTGTCCGCTTTTTGAGCTTTGTGTTGCTGAGCCAATCGATAATAGCTTATCGCAGCCCGACAAAGCAAGCATTGACATAGCTAAAACAGCACATAAAATCAAGCCATATATTTTACGCATTTTTCTTCTCCTTAGGGTTACGCAATTTTTTACACTAATATTATACCACTAACTTTCATTCAAGTCAACCTAAAAAA
>JAFTZI010000047.1 GCA_017461055.1 Clostridia bacterium
ACAATGAAAGGTGCGACGAAATGGCTCAAAATGAGTCTTCAAGGTTCTTAAAATAATTCTTTGAGCTTTTTCAGTGTGCTTTATATAATGACTAATATAATAATGAAGAGTTTTTACAAAAATTGCGCCACAGACTAATTTCCGTGGCGCATATTTTTGTATTAGTTGTTTGCGGTATTCATTGAAATGCTACCGAGAGCATAGTACTTATATACTATACCTCTAAAGTTCATAACACGAACCGCTGTGCTTACCTCAAATACATCATTTGCTGTCTTAGGATAAATTGTAATTGTAAATTCACCTGTTTCGTCATTGTATGTATTTGTAGCATACTTACCGTATGACTCGATGGAAGCTTCTCTACCCTGAGCATCCTTAATTGTTGTGATAATTCTTATATCACAGGTTTCCTCGAGCAGCTTAACTGTTTCAAGGTCGATTTTGTAAGTAAAGGAAAGCGCATTTCCGTTTTCATCGGATGATGCAGAGGAGCCTACAAATGTCAAAATCTTTTCAGGAATTTCAAGCTTATCAGCAATTTGTACATTTTCCTTTGTATCAGGGTCAAGCTGATCACAGAATACACAGCAATACTCTGTTCTTCCAACAGCTGTGTATGCAGCCTGTGATTTTGTTGCCCATTCATAAGAGTGAACTCCTGTTGGTGCAAGCTCAGTAATCGATCCTATCTTGCCGCAATCCTTGCAAAGCATATGCTTAACACCCGCAAAGCCGCACTTAGCAGAAACATAAATGCTTTCCTCTGTGTATGTATGCTCTCCTGTTGCAGGAATTGTAACTCCCTGTACAACCTGTTTACAATCTAAGCAAGTTGCGTGACCAACACCTGCTACTGTACAGGTTGGTTCAACATCTGCTGTTACAGCATTGTTACCATAATTGTGACCGATATCAGCGGTTGCCTCAAGAGTTACCTCTTCATAGCTTCCGCAAACCTGACACTTAGCAAGACAGCTACCGTCAACACCGCACTTTGCAGGAACGTAGTCCGGACCTGAAAGAATGTAGTCATCCTCGCTAACTACACAATTGTGTACAACGAGCTGAAGGTCTTGAAGCTTACAAGCATTACCGTTTGGCCATTTTGGATTTATAGTTGTGATTTTAATTTTTTGTGCTCTTGTACCGCCGCCCAAAGCATCAAGCATATCAAGCTCCTTTGGATTATTGGTGTTTGAGCCGTTATCAACGTTACCGGAATTAAATGTTGTTACAATTTCGGTTGGATTTTCATCGCTTACAGGCTTTGATGGGTCATAGTCAGGATTGTAGCTGATAAACTCAATCGTCATAGCGCTCCAGTTAGATGAAGCATAGAAAAAGCCGCTTGTAAATACGTATTCCTTATCAAGTGTGATAAGTACATATGAGCCTTCAGGACCGTACCACCAAGAGTTCATATCGCCATCCAAGAGGTTTTCAGGCTTTGTATCAGCTGCTGTAAATTCAGTTGTTAAGAACTGCTCTACTTTAAGTGTATTTTCAATAGTAAACGGTACTGTATTGTCTGTATACTTATGCTTTCTTATTCTGCCATACTTTTCGCCGTTACAAACTGAGCAGGTATATGTAATAACACCCTCAGACTCAACCGTTGGCTTTGCTGTAAGCTCACCGTCGTCCCAAACGTGAACAAGTGCATCCTTATAGTCAGCCTTATACTCCAAATCGCATTCTTCATCGGTACACTTGTAAAGAGTGTAGCCCTCTTCGTCACATATTGGCGCAACCACTGTGCCGCCATCCCAGTTATGTCCTGTTGACGGAACATCGTAAAGCTTTGTGCTGATACAACCGTCACAGTAAACTGTGAGAACACCGTTATCTGTGTTTGTTGGATTCTTTGTTATTTCTTCATTATTCCATTTATGGAAGCCTGTTGCATCAAGGCTCTTCTTAATAACCTTACCGCATTGGCAAGCATATTCTCTGAAGCCCGGAAGTAAGCAGGTTGGATTTGATTCATTTGTTGCTTCAAATACGTGCTCACCGCTTTGCGCAAAGGCTGATACCTCATATAAGTACTCATTACCGCTATATCCACCATTGTAAATCTTCATTTCGATGATAGCACCCTCAACATAAGGAGCAACAGACAATGTTGTAACAGTTGATACATCTACCAGGTCAGAGTCCCAAACAAGATCTTCATTATAGTTGTATACACGAACCTGCATCATAGAGTTGTTGTAGGTTCTATCTTTAAGCTCTTTACCGTCAGCTAACTTTGCGCCGCCGTCTGTATTACATTCAATATCTATCTGCGAGAATAAGTATTCCTGATTGAAGTGCATCCAAATTGAGTAGTTTCTGCCCTTTGGTGAGTGTGTACCTGTTTTAATGTCGCCATCAACCAAGTTTTTATAGTTCATTGCCCACCAGTATGTATAATTGGCATCAGTTGCAGAGAAAACCGCCTCCGAAGCAACATTTTGAAGCTGTGCGCTGCAAAGCTCCATATCAGGAGCATATGCTTCAACCTCCCACATATACTCATTTCTGGTATATGCGCCCTTAGCCTTGCAAATCTCGATTCTATCACCCTTTGCATTTGCAGGAACTGTGATTTCCTTAAGCTCTGAAACATCAAGTGACTTACTTTGGAAGGTAACCTCATCACCGTAGTAAACAGTTACCATTACCTTATAAATGTTATATGTGTCAGCGCTTACGGTTGAGCCGTTTGCAAGTGTACCCTTACCGTTACATGCAACTACAATATCAGTAAAGTAATATACCTCATCAAATGCCAACTCGTACGCGTATATCAAACCCAGTGGGGAATGAGTACCTGTTGACTTGTCACCGTCAATAATTGCATCGGTATTAACCTTTGAGTCAATACTGATGTTTTGCTGGTTAGTGTCAATAATGCTTACTGTTGCATTCTTTGCAACGTTTACTGTTTCTGTTCCCTCAGGAAGCGTGAAATCAGCAAAAGCAATGCTTGAAAGCATTGGTAGCAGCATTAATATTGACAGTGCTACTGCTAAGATTTTTTTCATTTGTTTTCCTCCTAAAATCACAAAATCTCGTTTAAGACGTGATTTGTTAATTTATCACAATAATACTATAACATAATAAGCAAAATTTGTCAAGTTGCTTAAATGATTTTTTACTAATATTATTAAATATTTATGTTATATTGCAAAAAGCTCCGCGTTTTTGCATTGCGTAACGGTTACAAACGTCTTCAAAACAAATTATTTTATTGACACAACGCAAAAGGCTCATAGCAATTTTAAGTTAGCAAAGGGGTTAATTATGGATAAATTGAAAAAAAGCCTGTAAACGGTCGGTTTACAGGCTTTTTTATGGTGCTCTTGCGGAGATTCGAACTCCGGACACCTTGATTAAAAGTCAAGTGCTCTACCTTCTGAGCTACAAGGGCATAATTTTTTGTGCCTATATATATTATCACACAAACCTTGGTTTGTCAATAGTGTTTTTTCATTTTTTTAAAATAAATTTTCTGTCTTGCACTTTTGCGTTTTTTCATTGACACACCTTGATAAAAGTGCTATACTTAAGCTAATAATAAATGTTTTTGAGGTGTTTTTATGAACAACAAAATTATGCTTTGGGAAAACCCGCCCTACATTAGCTTCACTAACAATGAATTTCGTCCCTCCGTTACCGAATACAAGGTAAATGACAACAAATCTACCGTTATCGTTTGCCCGGGCGGCGGCTACGGTGGAAAGGCAGACCATGAAAAGGGTCCTATCGCTCTAATGTTTAATGAGCACGGTATAAATGCCTTCACTCTTGATTATAACGTTGCTCCCTGCCATAAATTTGCACCGCTAAGTGACGTTCAAAGAGCTGTAAGGGTTGCACGCAGCATGGGCTATGAAAAAATTGCTGTATGCGGATTTTCCGCCGGCGGTCATCTTACCTGCACAAGTGCCACTATGTATAATTTTGATGCTTATGAAAAAACTGATGATATAGATATGCTAAGCGCACGTCCTGATGCGTTTATTCCTTGTTATCCTGTTGTAACTATGGACAAGGAATTTACTCACCTCGGCTCACGTATGAATTTGCTTTCAAGCGAGTGGGAAAACGAGGAGCTGGCTAAATTGTTTTCATGCGAAAAGAATGTAAACAGCGACACTCCCCCTTGCTTTATTTGGCATACTGCAAATGACGGTGCGGTGCCTGTAAGAAACTCATTGGAGCTTGCAAGCGCGCTGTCAAGGAACAATGTTTATTTTGAAATGCACATTTTCCCAGATGGCTGTCACGGCTTGGGTCTTGCTTATGACAAAAACGATATTGGCATTTGGTCAGAGTGCGCTTGTACATTTTTGAAAAATCTTAAATTTTAAGGAGAAGCTATGAACATAGCTATTATCACGGGTGCTTCAAGCGGATTGGGTCTTGAGTTTTACAAGGAAATACAAAAGGAAGAGCTTGACCAAATTTTCATTATTGCAAGACGAGAGGACAAGCTACGTGAGCACGCGGAAAAATTCGGCAAAATACCTACTCGAATTATTCCTATGGATATTACATTAAAGGAAAATATCCAACGACTTCAAGAAACACTTGATTCAGAAGATACTAATGTAAAATTTCTTATCAACAACGCAGGCTTTGGTGTCTACGGCTCTGTTATGGAAAGCGAGTACTCTTTACAGGGTGCAATGGTAGATCTTAATGTAAGGGCTCTTACGGAAATCACCTCAGTTGTGCTTAAGCATATGAAGGAAAACAGCTATATCATTAACGTTTGCTCTATTGCTTCCTTTGTTCCAAATGCTAATTTGACCGTATATTCATCCACCAAGGCTTATGTTATGAGCTTTTCAAGAGGCTTAAGACAGGAGCTTAAAAAAAGAAAAATCAATGTAACCGCCATTTGTCCCGGTCCTATGGCAACAGAATTTTTAGAGGTTGCAGGTATTGATAAGGGTGTTTCAAAAATGTTTGACACTCTGCCTACCACCAAGCCCAGTCTTGTTGCTAAGGGCTCTGTCAAGGCAGCAAAGAAGGGACGGGCTGTTTATACTCCGCATGTTTTATTCAAGGTTTACAGAGCGCTTGCGAAGGTTCTTCCGCGCAGCTTGCTGATTCCGTTTTGCAAGTGTTGATTTACTTAAATGCTTAACTTCTATAAAAAAGACTTGTGAGCAAATTTCTTTGCTCACAAGCTTTTTATTTTTCGGTTTTGACGGAAATTTCGTCGTTTGCAATTGAGAAAACAATAGAGCCTTGCTCATCTGTACGGTATAGCTTTAAGTGCTTTACTCGGTTAAGCACCTCCTCGTGCGGATGACCGTACTTATTATCTTCACCGCAGCAGGCAACCACATACTCAGGTGTGGCAAGGTCTAAAAGCTCCTGGCTTGATGATGTTCTTGAGCCGTGATGACCGAGCTTGAACACATCACAATCCAAATCGCTTGTCGAGTATTTGCTTACCATATCTTCCTCGGACTCCTTCTCGGCATCTCCTGAAAGAAGTACTCTTTTATTGCCATAGCGCGCCATTAAAACAACGCTGTAATCGTTGGAGTCGTCATAGTTGTTTTTCAAAGGAGCAAGAATTGTTAATTCGAGCTCATTTACAACAAGCTTTTCCCCTATCATTTCGTTAGCATTTAAAATTTCAATGTCCCTTGACTCTTTCTGCTCCGTTGCCTTGTCAATAAAGTTTTCATAGGAAACGGTTGTTTTAACCTGGTCCGGTATTAAGAGCTTTTTCACATCATAGGTTTCCAAAATCTCTATACCGTTTCCAAAATGGTCGGTATCAAAATGGGTTACAACAAAATATTCTATTTCCTTAACAGAATGGGAGTCAAGATAGGCTAAAAGCTCATCCTCTGCACTGCTTTCACCTGTGTCAATAAGGATGTTTTTATCTCCTACCTTTATAAGCGTTGCATCTCCCTGTCCTACGTCGATAAAGTGTATTTCTGCTGTGCCATTTGGAACCTCGTAACTTGCTTGTTCTTTTGGATTAACAAAATACCAAATAATCGCCGCTATAATTAAGCATACAGCGCCTAATATATACTTGGTCAGCTTTTGCTTTTTTCTTTTTGTCATTCTTTTTTGTGCCATATTACACCTCGCAAAATGTTATATATTAATTTTACCATATTTAAAAACAAAAATCAACGAAAAAAGCACTGATTTCAGTGCTTTTTTGTAAATATTTCTTTTCGCTTATTAAGGGCTAACAACAGCACCATTCCAAGAACGTACGCGGACAAAACCTCCCCTGCAAAAACTCCAAGAGTAACCAATAAATATGCCCCTATTGATTCCACCTCGGGTGTATAGCAGAAAATGATTATAAGGGGTACAACGACAGTATTGGCGATAACGGTCGGTAACGGAACGAGCCATTTTTGCTTAAGCTTAGATGCAATGTAAGCGCCGATTAATGTAGCGAGGGAACCGAATATTATGTCAAAAATATTCGCACTCATTGTAAGGTTAGATATAATACATCCAACAAACAAGCCCGGTACAGAGGATGGCATAAAAAACGGTAAAACGCACAGTGCCTCACTAAGCCTTAGCTGAACAGCACCGCTTGCAAGTCCAAAAAAGTTGGAAAGCCAAGTTAGTGCCACGTACATTGCTGCAACAAGGGCAGCCCTTGTTAAATACAATACCCTCGATTTCTTCATTTTTATTTCTCCTTAGTTTTGTTTTAAGCGAGGATGGTTTCGAACTCGCCGGCAAAAGCCTATCCACTGCCAATTGAGGTTGGCTCGGATAGAGATAGTATAAGCCTATTTTTCAAAAAAGTCAATAGCGTAATTTTGTTTTTTGCATAAAATGTAATTAACAATGCCCACGCAAAAAGGATTTTAAACGATGTGGGCACGGAGGTGATTTAATGAATAATGAAAGCATAGGCTTTTTGCAGGTGGCTGTAAAAACCGCAAACGGCGCTTTGCCCATTGAAAACGCTATGGTAAATATATATGAATATTTGCCAAACGAGCAGAGCGGTAACAAGGGACGTCTGCTTTATACCCTTTACACAGATGCTAACGGACGTACGTCAAAGGCTGCGCTTCCTGCAAAAAGCAAGTCGCTATCTCTTTCCCCCGGAAATGAAAATCCCTTTTCTGTTTACAATGTTGAAGTAGCAAAGGATGGCTTTTACAATAACAGCTATATTAACGTACCGATTTTCCAAGGAATTACCGCTATACAGCCTGTTGAGCTGATTCCTTTGCTTGAATTTGCAAATCCAAATGATGATTTTCCAAGCTCTAACCGAAGATTTTTAGAAACACCGAATACTATGCTTTAAGGAGAAATTATGCCTAATACTACGCCTGTTATTCCCGAATATATTACAGTTCATTTAGGTCCGCCGGATTCTGATGCGCCAAATGTAACTGTACCCTTTGCCGATTACATAAAAAATGTGGCATCCAGCGAGATTTTTCCCACTTGGCCAGAAAGCGCCATACGAGCTAACATTTATGCACAGATTTCCTTTGCGCTAAACAGAATTTATACAGACTACTACCGTTCAAGAGGCTATGATTTTGACATAACCAATTCAATTGGCATTGACCAGTCCTTTGTAAACGGGCGAGATATTTTTGAAAACATTTCCCAGATAGTAGATGAGATTTTTAATGATTACATTGTCATAGGCAGCAGCATTGAGCCCTTCTTTGCCGCGTACTGTGACGGACGCGAATTAAGGTGTGAGGGTCTTGAGCAATGGGTTACTGTGTCCTTGGCTGAACAGGGCTATACGCCATATGAAATTCTTAAGTATTTTTACGGCGATGATGTGATGCTTGTAACAAATGCGCCCACCGGTAACAGAATACAAACCTGGGACGGACGCACACTTGGACTTGGTGACCTTGGAAATTCTGTACAGCAGGTTCAAATCAGGCTAAACAGGATTTCCAAAAGCTTTCCTACCATTCCTAAAATATATCCTGTTGACGGTATTTTTGGTGAAGAAACCGAAAATGCAGTAAGAGAATATCAGCGCGCCTTTGACTTAAATCCCGACGGTCTTGTGGGCAAGGACACCTGGTACAGCATACAGCGCACATTTAATGCTGTAAAAAGGCTGAATGATTTAGCCACCGAGGGCTTAAAAACCGAAGAGGTAGAAACACTTTTTAACTCCTTTTTAGAGGAAGGAGATACCGGTCTTGAGGTATATGAGCTACAATATTTATTGAATTTTGCATCGGAGTTCAATAATGAAATTCCATCTGTCATCATAGACGGAATTTTCGGAAGCGGTACAAGAAGCGCTCTTGAAGCATTTCAACGTGCCTTTGGCTTAGAGGTTACGGGAACTGTCGGCATTAACGATTGGGATAAGCTGTACCGTGAATATGTAGGAATACTTGATGTTTTACCGCAGGGTTATTTCAACAGCTCCACTCTGCCCTATCCCGGTGTGGTTTTAAGAATCGGGTCAGAGGGGGAGGCGGTTAGCGCATTACAGGAATACCTTAACTATATTTCTAATACCTACACATCTATTCCAAAGGTAAGCGTTGACGGTGTGTTTGGGCCCGCTACGCAGCGCGCTGTGCTTGCATATAAGGAAATATTCGGTCTTGGCAACCAAGGTATTGTTTCCTCCAGCACTTGGGATTCAATAACCTCCACGTACAGAGAGCTTTTTGATGGAAATCAAGTGAGCGGCGGACAATTTCCCGGATATGATATTGAATGAGGTGAATAAATGGCTTACTATAATTTAGAGGAGCAAAGAAATGCAATTTTGGAAATACAAAGGATTTTAAGGGATCTTGACTACCTTGATTCCGACCTTGCAAGAATACGCTTGACGGGTAATTATGATGCTGAAACGAAAGAGGCGGTCAGGAATTTTCAGCAAAAATACGATTTACCTGTAACAGGTGTTGTTGACCACACCACTTGGCAGGTTTTACAGGCTGTTAACAAGGCCCAAAAGGAAGCAACTCAGCTCGCAAGGGCTATTTATGTTTTGCCGAAAAACGAGGAATATACAATTTATCCGGGTTTACGGGACAATGTTGTTTATGTAATTCAGCATTTATTAAACACCATATCGCAGGAGTACGATGAAATTAATGACGTTCCCTTTAGCGGAATTTATGACGAGGCAACAGAAAATGCCATTAAGGAGCTGCAAAGAATAAATCTGCTTGAGGCAAACGGTATTATTGACCCTGTCACCTTTAACAGATTAGCTAACGAATACGAAAGAATTAATTCTGTAAGTCAGTGAAAATAATTATTTAATTCTGTCAATAATGACTGTGCTAAGAGGTATGCCTGATGATAATCGAGTCCGTTTGGTTTTAAATGGCAAATAGCTTGGCATACGAATTAATAAAAAGGAGATAATTAAATGGTTAATCGCTTTACTCCCAAGGCTCAGGTTGCCTTAACCTCTGCCAAAAAATGCGCTGAAAAAATGGGCCATTCCTACATAGGCTCGGAGCATTTAATTCTCGGTATTCTTTCCTGTGACTGTATGGGAAAAAGAATTTTAGAGGACAAAAGAGTTACCTATTCGGAGGTATACAACAAGCTGACTGAAATTGCGGGAACAGGAAACGAGGACTCCTCATCTATACGGGAGCTTACTCCTAAATGCAAAAAAATCATAGAAAGCTCTGCAGCCTGTGCCAGACGCTTTAGCTCCAAGCTCATAGGCACAGAGCATTTGCTCTACTCTATTTGTGAAGAAAATGAAAGTGTAGGCTCTCGAATACTTGTAAATTTTGGAATTAATCTTCAAATACTCAAAAATGAGGTTGCCACAGTTCTTGATGCGGGGGCACAGGAGGTTAAGGACGAAAAATACGGAATTAGCGGCGCTCCTATCCTATCTAACTATGCAAGGAATTTAAACGTTGTGGCACGGCGTGGAGAATGTGACCCTTTGGTTGGCAGAGATAGCGAGCTTTCACGGTTAATTCAAGTGCTATGCAGAAGGACAAAAAATAACCCTTGCTTAATTGGCGAGCCCGGTGTTGGAAAAACCGCTATTATTGAAGGCTTGGCTCAAAAAATCAACCAACGGGACGTTCCCTCTGAGCTTTTAGATAAAACCGTTGTTTCGCTTGATTTATCTGCTATGATTGCAGGTACAAAATACAGAGGAGAATTTGAGGAAAGAATGCGTGGGGTTATGAATGAGCTGAGAAACCATTCATCACTTATTCTTTTCATTGATGAAATTCACACAATAATCGGCGCAGGAGCTGCTGAGGGCGCTATTGATGCGGCAAATATAATAAAGCCTGCACTATCACGGGGGCAAATACAGGTAATTGGCGCAACTACGAGGGAGGAATACAGAAAATATATTGAAAAGGATGCTGCTCTTGAAAGAAGATTTCAGCCAATTTTAGTTAAGGAGCCAAGTGAAAATGAGGCTATTAACATTCTTAAGGGGCTAAAGGCGAGATACGAAGGCTTTCACAGGGTGAATATACCAAATGACGTTATTGAATATGCGGTTAAGCTATCTGTAAGATATATTAATGACAGATTTTTGCCTGATAAGGCCATAGATTTGATTGACGAGGCATGCTCGGTTGTAAAAATGTCCGCCTTTACGCCGAAAAAGGAAATACGGGAGTTAGAGGATGAGCTTATAAAAATCTCCAAGCAAAAGGAAAACGCTATTCTGAATGAAAGCTTAGAGCTTGCCCACAGTCTAAAGGAAAGGGAACGAGCAATAAAGGAGCGATTAAACCTGGAGAGTGAAAGAAGCTCAAATGTTAAAATTAACGTCCAGCCGACTATTACTAAGGCAGATATTGAAGGTGTGGTAACACAATGGACCTCTATTCCCGTTAGCAGCTTAGAGCAGGACGAAAGACAAAGACTGTCGTGTTTAGAGGATGCGCTTAATAAAAGAGTTATAGGTCAGGAAAATGCGGTAAATATAGTTGCTTCTTCTATTAAAAGAGGGCGTGCAGGACTGAAAAATCCAAAAAGACCCATTGGCTCGTTTCTCTTTTTAGGTCCTACGGGCGTTGGAAAAACGGAGCTTGCCAAGGCGATTTCGCAATCTGTTTTCGGAAGTGAAAAAAGTCTTATAAGGCTTGATATGTCCGAGTATATGGAAAAGCACAGTGTATCTAAGCTGATCGGCTCTCCTCCCGGTTATGTTGGATACGAGGAAGGCGGTATTTTAACAAAGGCTGTTAAGAAAAATCCTTACTGTGTGGTGCTTTTTGATGAAATTGAAAAGGCGCATAACGATGTGTATAACATTCTTTTGCAGATTCTTGACGACGGAATTCTGACAGATGCACAGGGTAAGCTGATAAGCTTTAAAAATGTTATTTTAATTCTTACCTCAAACATCGGCGCTAAAAGCATTATTAAGCCAAGGCATTTGGGCTTTGGTGAAAAAATTGACACCTCAGCCGAGGCTGAAAAAATCAAGGAGCAAATTGAGGAGTCCTTAAAGAGCGAATTTCCTCCGGAGTTCTTAAACAGACTTGATGAAACGGTAGTTTTTAACAGATTGACACAAGAGGACACGGAAAGAATTGTAGAAATAATGCTTAAGGAAGTAAAGGATTTAAGCAAGGAAATCGGCATTGATATCAGCTTTGACAGAGATATTGTAAGACTTATTGCCGAAAAAAGCTTTGACAAGCAATACGGTGCACGTCCTATAAGGCGTACCATAACCTGTCTTATAGAAAATCCACTTTCCGAAAAAATTCTTGTAAGTGAGATAAAAAAAGGGGACAGAGTGTCTGTTTTTTGCGAAAATGACGAGATAAAATTTAAATGCTTAAGTCCTGTTTAAATAGGCTTAACACAGTTATATCAAAACGCACTCCAAAGCAAAATTGCATTGGAGTGCGTATCTGTTGAAAAAGAGATTTTGCCAAAAGCAAAATCTCTTTTGATATTTATTTTGTAATGTGCACGTCGAGCTGATTATACGGAATTTCAATTCCCTTATCGTCAAAGTTAACCTTAACAAGCTCTAAAATATGGAAGTTAACATCCCAATAATCTGAATTTTTAACCCAGACTCTTAATCTTATACCTACTGAGCTTTCGTTATGAGCTGTTACCATAACAGCAGGCTCCGGATCTGTTAAAATTCTGCTATCGCTCTTAGCACAACCAAGAAGCACCTTTTTTGCATCCTCAATGCTTGATGTATAAGCAATGGAAAAGTCAAAGTCAATTCTTCTTGTTTCGTGAGTTGAATAGTCAACAACGACAGTATTTGAAATGGTTCCGTTAGGTACAACTATCTTTTTATTGTCAGAGGTTGTAAGTGTTGTATAGAAAATACCGATATCGGTAACTGTTCCGCTAACTCCTGCTGCTTCCACATAATCACCAAGCTCAAAGGGCTTAAATGCCACTACCATAATACCGCCTGCAATGTTGGACAAGCCGCCCTGAAGTGCAAGACCGATAGTTACACCAACTGCCGCAAGTGCTGCTGAGAATACTGAAAGCTCAAAGCCGAGAACGACAAGTGCGCATACAACTACGGTAACATACAGCACGATTGCCAAAACGTTTTTCAAAAAGCTTCTGACTGTTTTGTTAAGCCTTGCTGCAGACTTGCTGCTCTCATATTTTTTAGCAATAATTTTTGCTATTTTAATACCTATGGTAATAATCAAAATTGCCGCCAAAACTCTTGCAATAATATTTACAAGCGGTTGGGCTAAAATTTCATTAATTTTATTCCAAACAATTTCAAAGTTGCTCATTTTTATACCCTATATTTTTATTTCCCTTTCCTTAAAAATTATTCATTTTCATCCACTGTGTCGGCTGTTTTTTTACCTGCAACGATTTTTTCCTTGCAATATTGGCAAGGTGTATCACGGTCGATTACCGATTCACAATGCTCGCAAATTTCCTTATCCTGTAAAAAAGCGAGTCTTGATTTATATTCCTTAATCAAGCCATTAATTCTGTTTGCTTGTGCTACCAACTCATCTATTTTATTTTGATTGTCTGAGCCACAGGCCTTTGCATATGATGCTCTGCCAAGCATTTCAAAGCATTGCTCAAGATTGGATTCCTCCATTTTAATATCCAGCTTTAATTTTGCAATTTCCGCAAATCTTTTAGACTTTCTTTTTACATTACGTGCAACTGTTGTTGCTCCCTTTTTAACATTTGATATTATTTTAGCCATATACGTTCTCCTTTTCAGGTTATTTGCTTACTCATTATATTTTACTACAATTCTTAACATTTGTCAATGCTTAGTATAATTAATTTATATTTGGTTAAACTGTTTTCAAAAGGATGTGATATTTTGAAAAAGCAAGAATATATCGAATATGTTGAAAAAAGGGCAAAGCGCTCTCCAATACTGAAAAACTGCTTTTTTGCATTTACCGTCGGCGGTACTATTTGCATTATAGGTCAGCTTCTTATTGATTTATACACCTATCTTGGAATTAATAAAGAGGATTCCGGCACGCTTACCTCTATTACTCTTATTTTCACAAGCTGTCTTTTGACGGGCTTAGGTGTTTTCGACAACATAGCAAGAGTGGCAGGCGCCGGTACTCTTGTGCCGATAACGGGCTTTGCAAATGCAGTTTCCTCACAGGCTATTGATACCAAAAGCGAGGGTTATGTGCTTGGCGTTGGCGCTAAGATTTTTACTATTGCAGGTCCTGTTATTGTTTATGCGGTTTTAAGCGGTACGTTATACGGTGTTATTTACTACATTTGTACCTTGATTTGGGGGTAAGCGTTATGAAAAATCCTATTATTACTCTTAAAAATCAGCCTAAAATTTCAGCCTCCTATTCTGTTGTGGGACATTTGGAAAAGGAAGGACCTTTAGGGAATTTGTTTGATGAATACAGTGATAATGATAAATTTGGCAAGGACACTTGGGAAAAGGCCGAAAGCGAGATGCAGTTGCGTGCTGTCAAGGGTGCTATTAAGCGAAGCGGATTAAATGAATATGAAATTGATTTGCTTTTGGCGGGGGATTTACTGAATCAATGCGTAAGCTCCAGCTATGCAATTACTAATTTTGATATACCGTATTTAGGCATTTACGGTGCTTGCTCTACCTGTGCAGAGGGGCTTGGGTTAGGGGCTTGCCTGTGTGATTCTAAAATTATAGACAGCTGTTGCGCGGTTACCTCATCACATTACTGCTCCAGTGAGCGACAATTCAGATTTCCCTTGGAGTACGGGGGACAACGAACTCCTACTGCGCAATGGACTGCCACCGGCTCTGGAGCCTTCGTTATAGGAAATGAGGGGAAAACTAAAGTCACCGAGGTGCTTTTTGGAAAAGCTATTGACAAGGGGATTACCGATATTAATAATATGGGGGCTGCTATGGCTCCGAGCGCAATTGATACAATAGTACGGTATTTTACGAATTCCGAACACTCCCCCGACTATTTTGACAAAATTATCACGGGAGATTTAGGCTTTGAGGGCAGCGAAATATTAAAGGATTTGTTGCTTGGTAACGGTATTGATATAACTAAAAATCATATGGACTGTGGGCTTATGCTTTTTGACAAGGAAAAGCAAGATGTACACGCAGGTGGGTCCGGTTGCGGATGCAGTGCTGTTGTAATGGCTGCTGACATCATACCTAAGTTAGAGTCCGGGGAGCTTAAGAATGTATTGTTTTTAGGAACAGGCGCTCTTATGAGTCCTATGACCCTGTTTCAGGGTGGCAGTATTCCTGCTATTTGCCATTTAGTTCACTTATCTTCTGAGTGAGGTTTATATGGATATATTTATAAAATATTTATTCGCTTTTATTATTGGTGGCGCGCTTTGTACCGTTGCGCAAATACTCATTGATAAAACCAAGCTGACCCCTGCAAGAATACTTGTAATTTATGTTTGCGCAGGCGTTTTTTTAACTGCTATTAATATATATGAGCCACTTGTGGAGCTTGCGGGAGCGGGTGCAACTGTGCCCTTGACCGGCTTTGGCAGATTGATTGCCAACGGGGTTAAAAAAGCTGTTGATGAAAAAGGTCTTCTTGGCGCTTTAACAGGTGGGTTAAGTGCAACTGCCGGCGGTATTGCCGCATCAATTGTATTTGGATTTATCGCTTCCTTGATTTTTTCAAGCAAGCCAAAAAAATGAGGCTTTTTAACATTTATATAGCTTAACAGCCTGTACGCTTTAAAGCATACAGGCTGTTATAAGGTTATTTATTCTTGATTAGTTGTAAGCTTTACTACCTCTTCGTAGCTGATACCGGTAACATTTTGGGAGGTTATATTATTATCAAGATAATATGCATCCTCTCCTTCTGTTACATATACGCAGAATACAATGTATCTTTGTGCATATCCATCTGATATACCGTTTATCTTAATATCAAAATAATCGTGCGCAAGTTTGTCCTGTGGAATACAAAGATCGCCACTCAAAGCAGGTGCAAAGGCGGAATTATCCTCGCTTGTATTGCCTGCTACAATTAAGCCGAACTCAAAGCTTGGTACATATTCCATATATTTTGCTATTGCTTCCTTATTAACACCGAAGCCTTGTGTCATAGAACGGGTTTCTCCGTAGGTTGAACAGGAATAGCCCTTCCAAGTAAACAAAGCACCAATTGTCTTGCTTGCGTCAATGTCAGACGCACCGCAGTTTTCTCTTGTGCAGATATCGGCAAATTGAATTTCCTTAAAGTAATCAACTGCCATCATTTTAGCATTGCCGCTCCACTGATGAGAGCCAAAATATGTTTTACAATGGTCAGCAAATACTATTGTTGCATTAGGCAAAGCTGTCTGAATTTGCGCAACAACCGCATCTGTTTCGCTTCCTGTGTAAATTATTGTCTTAACAGCATTCTTTGTAGTTCCAAAAAATGTACCGCTACTGCTTGTGTCAATGCTTGTTACACCCTTGTGAATTGTAACTGTTTTAAGGCTTGCGCAGTAGTCGAACATTTTACCGCCAAGCTTAGTTACTCCAAGAGGAACAACAAACTCAGTAAAGGTCGCGCCCTGTATTACGCCGATAGATGTAGTTGAATTCGGTAAATAAATCTCTGCTAAGCCCGATGCGCTATGGAATGTCTGGAAGCCCTCAGGGAAAATAAGGCTTGTAATCTTTGTACCGGAAAATGAATGTTGTCCTGTGCTCTTTAAGCTTTTAGCATTTGTCATATCAAGTGTTGCCAAGCTTGAACAGCCATTAAAGGCATAGCCGCCAATAGATGTGCAATCACGCGGTACGTTAATGTACTCCAAGCTTATACAAGCGTGAAATCCGTCCTGCGGAATAGCGGTAAGTGTTTCCGGCAAAACCATTCTTTTAATAGCTGTGCCTCTCATTGAGGAGCCACCGATAGATGTAAGAGGCGCGCCTGTTAAATCTATTGTTGCCAAGGAAGCACAGTATGCAAAGGCATTGCCGCCAATAGTTTTAACTGAAGGCAAGGTAACGCTTGTAATTGCAGTTTTATAAAAAGCGTAGTCGCCTATTGATGTAATATTGTTTTTAATGCTATCCCAGTTTTTAACACCCTCAAAGGCTGTAGCATTACAAAATGTTTCCTTACGAATAGTTGTTGTATCAGATGGGAGCGTGATTGATACTAAGGATGAGCAACCGTTAAATATGCCCTCCGCGCTTGAAAAGCCCTTAACCTTTTCAAAGTTATTTACCTTTTCAAGTGATGCTGAGCCGGAAAACAAGCCGTGTCCCGAAGAAACACTCAAGTTGTCGTGCATGGTTACTTCCTTAAGAATTGAGCCGCGTATTAAGCAATGGTTTTTGTCAAAATAAGTAACATCTGTTGGCACCTCAAAGCGTACAAGCTCATTAAGTTTTGTATTACCCCATGTATTAGCGACTGTAAATGTTGGAAGGGTAACACCCTCAGCCTCAGCCCATTCTGCAAAAACATTGTTAATTCCCTTTTGGCTTGAGCTGAAGTTATCGTCTGCACCCATAGTAAGTGTAAAGCTGAACTTACCGTTTTTATACTCATCTACTATATACGATGATGGGAAAACATAGTAATATTTACCGTCATACATAATCGCCATAGACTCCGTGTCCTTGCCACTATCTTCAATAGTGTTCAAGGTAGAAGCATACAAATGTGCGTTTTCAAGTCCGGGATCAGAGCTTAACTGATACACTGTACCGTAGGTGTTGCTTGAAATTGTATTTGCAATAATGCTTTCTGCATTTACGCTTAAAGCAAATATGCAAGCTAAAGCGGCTATTATTGCAGCTACAAAAAGCAGTCTCTTTTTCATAATTTTCTCCTGTAAATTGATTTAATTAAAGCTTCTTTGCCTTTTTCTTAATTTGGTCAACAAGCTCAACGCTGCGAGCGGAGCTTTCCGGTGTTACAAAATCAGGCTTTTTGTTTTCAACAATGCAATTTATAAAGTATTGCATTTCCTTTAAGTAGCCATCATCGTTACCTACGTTAATGCCAAGGTCAACCTCTTCAGCCTGCGCCTTATTTAATTCAACCTCTTCGCCATTCTTATAAAGCTTATCGGTAAGCTCAACGGAGCCATTCTGGAATACTGCCAAGAAGGTTGCGTGGAACGGAATATCTGTGTTATACCAAGCGCCCTCGCAGGTAACAAGTGTGTCACCGTATACCATATTTGTAATTACGTTGTCATTGTTTTCCTTCATATTGTAGCGATATGCCTGAATGGAATCAGGAACGCCGAGAACGCTTTGAACAAAGTCGATATCGTGAATTGACAAGTCGGTAGCAACACCGCCGCTTCTCTTTTCATCTCTCATCCAGTCCTCCCAGCTCCAAGTTGGAATGCCTGAGATACGCTTCATATCAAGACGGATAAGCTTACCAAGCTCACCTGACTCAATAACACTTCTTAAATACATATAAGGTGCCATAAATCTTACAACGTGAGCAACCATAAAGTTTTTATCTGTTTTCTTTGATGCTTCAATTACCTTTTGCGCATCCTTTGCATTTAAGGTCATTGGCTTTTCGCAAAGAACGTGATAGCCCTTATTAAGAAGCTTGATTGCCATATTTTTGTGCATATAGCTTGGTGTGCAAATGTCAATCATATCAAGGTCTTGGTACTTTAACATTCTGTCAAGGTTTGTATAAATTTTAACCTTTCTGTTACCAACCTTTTCCTTTGCTACATCTTTTCTTACATCGCATACAGCAACGAGCTCTGCGTTTTCAATTTTTTCATAGTTGTAGAAGTGGCATCCGCCCATACCGCCAATGCCTACAAGTCCTACTCTTACCTTTTTAGCCATTAATAATTTCCTCCAAAAAATTCTTTGCGTAAAGTATGTCTTCGATTTGCTTATCACCGTCAATTTCTCTTTCAATTGTGATAGAGCCGTCGTATCCGTGCTCCTTAAGCTTCTTTATAAGCACAGGGAAGTTAACACGACCGTCGCCGATTCTCTTTTCCTCACCGAGATATTTAGGGTCTGTCGGATATTCGCCGTCCTTACCGTGAACACCGCGAACGTAGTCGCCAAAAACATCAACAGCATCACAAGGATTTGCCTTGCCGTACAAAAGAAGGTTTGCAGGATCTAAGTTAATACCTAAGTTGCCTGTACCAACCTCGACAATTGTTCTTTTTAATGTAATTGGAGTTTCCTGTCCTGTTTCAAACAAGAGATACTGACCGCGTGCTTTACAATATTCCGCAAGCTCACGGATGGCAGCAACAACTGATCTAAACTCGTCTGTTGTTGGGTTTTCAGGCAAAAAGCCCATATGTGTGATAACGTCGGTAACCCCCATCATTTCAGCAAAATCAAAGCCAAGCTTTAATTCAGCCATTCTTTTATCACGAAGGAAAACAGGCACAATACCAAGGGTGTGATAGCCACCGATAAAGTCCCAGTGTGCATCACCGCTCCAGCCACACCATACAGCACTGATTTCAAGACCTGCTTCGTCCGCTGCGGCTCTGATTTTTTCTGCCCATTCCTTTGTCATCATACTGTGATTCCACGCACAAAGCTGAAAGGATTCAAGACCGTATTTCTTTACGTCCTTGATTTTTTCAACAACGTTGTCACCAAGATGTACCATTGTTCCTAATTTCATAACGCACCTCAAAACTAACAAATTTATACATTATGATTTTAACATATATTTCTATTTATTGCAAGCATAATTGTTAATTTAGATATAAAAAAGAGCCGAATATTCGGCTCTTTTCGTTAATCAATTATTTTTCCTCGGAAAAGCCCTTGCCGCAAGCAGGACAAATTAAATCCTCAGGCTCGATTTCGCTATCGAAGCAAATGTTTTCGCCACAGTGTGGGCACATAGCCTCCATATAATCGCAATCGTCACATTCGTCATCGCAGCAGCAGTCACAATCATCGTCGCAGCAGCAATCACAGTCGTCATCATCACAATCACAATCGCAATCGCAATCGTCGTCATAGATGTATTCCTCTACCTCGCCTAAGTCGTGGTCAACCTCTTCAATGTAATCGCCGAGAGTTGCAACCTCGTCGTCCATATCGGCAATTGTTTCTGTAATATCGGAAAGAAGGTCGATAATTGCGTTCAAAACCTTTCCCTCAGGCTTAGAGGAATCAATTCCAAGACCCTCTGCCAAGCCCTTAATATAAGCACACTTTTCAAGAATATCCATTTCCATTTCAAATACTCCTTTTCATTCTAAAATTTTGGGTATTAAATTTATGGGACCGAATTAATGCGGTCCCTTAAATTGACTGATTATTTATTTACTCTTTCAAGGTATTCGCCTGTTCTTGTATCAATTCTGATAACTTCACCCTCATTGATAAAGATAGGAACTCTTACTATTGCGCCTGTTTCAAGAGTAGCTGCCTTTGTTACGTTGGTAGCTGTGTCGCCACGTACGCCAGGCTCTGTTTCAGTAACTACAAGCTCAACAAATGTTGGTGGTTCAACTGCGAAAACCTCACCCTTAATAGAGGAAAGCTTGCACATTTCGTTTTCCTTTACAAACTTGAAGTTGTCGCCAAGCTTCTTTGCGTCAACGGGCATTTGCTCATAGGACTCCATATCCATAAAGTAGTAAAGCTCACCGTCGCTGTAGAGGTACTGAAGCTCTCTACGCTCAACCTGTACTGTTTCAAACTTTGCAGTTGGGTTGAAGGAAGCCTCACGAATAGCGCCTGTAACAACGTCTCTGTACTTTGTTCTTACAAAAGCTGCGCCCTTACCCGGCTTTACGTGCTGGAACTCGATAACCTGATATACCTTACCCTCCATCTCGAAGGTAACACCGTTTCTAAAATCGCCTGCTGTAATCATTTAAAATTCCCTTTTCTTGGCGTTTGATTATTTGAAGGACAAATCCGCCACAATTCACCCTTGTTGCCACGTGGGCATAATTTACACAAATATTTTACTATAAAACCTTCAATATTGCAATAGGTATTTTAAATATTTTTCGTTTTTTGTTAAATTATTATCAATTCTTTCGGGGATTTAGTCAAATTTGTTATGCCATTTTTACGAATCACCACTAAATCCTCTATTCTTGTACCGTATTTTTGCGGTATGTAAATTCCCGGCTCTACTGTTACGATATTACCCGATACCAAAATTTTGTCACAATTTGGGGAAAGCGCGGGATGCTCGTGAATTTCCAAGCCCACGCTATGTCCTAAGGAGTGTCCGAAATAACCCTTATAGTCCTTATAAATTATTTCTCTTGCCACATTGTCAGCATCCCTTGTATTAACACCTTCCTTTAAATATTCAAGGGCTGACAGCTGTGCCTCTAATACTGTATTATAAAGCTTTTTCATTCCCTCATCGGGCTTGCCGATACACACCGTCCTTGTCATATCGGAGTGATATCCGTTTACGGTTGCGCCAAAATCCATTGTTAAAAAGCCCTTTTTAAGCTTAATATTTTCGGGAACTCCGTGGGGCAATGAGGTTTTAGGTCCGCTAATAGAGATTGTTTCAAAGCTCTTGTCCTCTGCTCCGTTTTTACGCATAAAATATTCAAGCTCGGCGGCTACGTCATTTTCGGTAATATCGGTTGAGAGTATTCCTAAGATGTGATTAAAGGCGCGATCGGTGATTTCTTGCGCCTTGCTAATTTGCTCAATCTCCCATTCGTCCTTTATTTCTCTCATTTTAACTACTGTATCGCCTATGGGTACAAGCTCGGCTGATACATCTGCCTTTAACGCCTCATAGGATTTTACGCTAAGGCTACAATCCTCAAAGCCAAGAGATTTAATTTCTTCCTTCTTTAAAATGTCTTCAAGCCAAATGCTTCTTTTTCCCTTTGGCTCTACTACTGTATAAGAGTCTGCCAAAAGCTTTTCGGCAACCTCAATATATCTGAAATCCTCAAAGGCATAGGCATTGTCTTTTGTAATGAGCAAGGAGCCGTCACCGTTGTCGAATTTTGTAAAATATCTATGGCTTGTCTGCGAAGTAAGATACACCGCATCCACTCCAAGATTATTAAGCTGTTTTCTTAAATTATTAATTCTGTTTTGCATTTTACCACTCCATTAAATTTTTAATTACCTCTGCGGCTATGAGCATTCCTGCCGATGAGGGTGTAAAGGCGCAGGATGCGGGCACTCTTTTGCCGCTGTCCTCTATTTCCCGGGAAATGGGAAGCTCCTCGGAATAGACCACCTTAAGCCTTTTAATTCCTCGCTTTTTCAGCTCTGCACGCATTACACGGGCAAGGGGACAGACAGAGGTTTTATAAATATCACTTACCTTAAAGGCGCCGGGGTCAACTTTATTTCCTGTGCCCATTGAAGCAATGATTGGCACGCCCATGCTTGTACATATTTCCGCTAAGGCAACCTTTGCCTTTACCGTATCAATTGCATCAATTACGTAATCATATTTTGAAAAATCAAAATCCCCTGCTGTTTCAGGCATAAAAAAGGTGTTATATGCGTTTACCGATATGCTTGGATTAATGTCGTAAATTCTTTCCTTCATTACATCAACCTTGTATCTGCCAACGGTTGAATGAAGGGCGATTATTTGTCTGTTTATATTAGATAAGGAAACTGTGTCATTGTCTACCAAGTCAATTTGTCCTATACCTGTGCGAGCCAGCACCTCGCACACATATCCTCCAACGCCGCCGATACCGAATACTATTACGCGCTTAGACCTTAGCTTTTCCACGTTTTCCTTGCCGAAAAGCATTTCAGTACGCAAAAGCTCCTCCATATACTCACCTCATTTCTTAAATAGTGTACCATAAATAGTAAAAAATTGCAAATACTTTGTTGCTTTTTTACACTTAATGTGCTAAAATTTTCTTAACTACAAAATTTAGGAGTAATTATGAAGCTTTTACAAGAAACACTAAAAAATCTTGATGTTACCTTACAAAGGATTAAGGAGCAAATTGTTGTTTCCTCATATCCTGTTGAGGGCATCACCTACAAGCTATGTGAATATAAGGCGGGAAGCGAGCTTCCGTCCACCTCTGATTTTGTTCCTTTTAATAAGGATTCAACCTGGGGCTATGAAAGAGATAAGCACGCTTGGTTCCATTTTACTGTTAATGTACCGGAGCTGAAGGGCAACGAATTCAAGCTTGAGATACGTACTCAAATTGACGGTTGGGATGCTACCAACCCACAGTTTATTGCTTATGTTGACGGAAAAATCCGTCAAGGCTTAGACACTAACCACACTTACCTTATTCTTGGTGGCAAGGACAGCTACGATGTTATGCTTTACGGCTATTCGGGAATGGAGGCAAGACGTGAAAATCTTTGCTTAAAGGCTAACATTGTCATTGAAAATTTAGATGTTAAAAAGCTATACTATGATATTAATGTACCCTTTGGCGCTTTGTCCTTCCTTGATGAAAACTCCTATGAGTTCCAAAAAATTGCCGCTTTGCTTGAAAAGGCTATTCACAAGCTCAATATGCTTAAGCTTCCATCTGAGGAATTTTTAAAGTCTGTTAAAGAGGCTGACAAGCTTTTGCAAAAGGAGTTTTACGGTGAATTCTGTAAGAGCCAAGATATTAAGTCGATTTGTATAGGTCATACTCATATTGATATTGCTTGGCTATGGACTGTTCAGCAAACAAAGGAAAAGGCTCAGCGCTCCTTTGCAACTGTTATTGAGCTGATGAAAAGATACCCTGAATATAAGTTTATGTCCTCTCAAGCCATTTTATACAAAATGGTGAAGGAGGAGGCTCCTGAGCTCTACGAGGAAATCAAGGCTATGATTCGCGCGGGCAGATGGGAGGTTGAGGGCGCTATGTGGGTTGAAGCCGACTGCAATCTTTCCTCCGGTGAGAGCCTTGTAAGACAGGTACAATACGGCAAGAATTTCTTCAGAGATGAATTTGGAGTTGAAAGTAAAATTCTTTGGTTGCCCGACGTTTTCGGTTATGCGGCGGCTCTGCCACAGATTTTACGTAAAAGTGATGTAGAATGGTTTGTAACCTCCAAGATTGGTTGGAATGACACAAACACTATGCCATACGATACATTTGAGTGGAAGGGTCTTGACGGAACGGGCATTAACACGCATTTCTTAACCGCACAGGATGAGAAAAAGGGGCGCGTTCCCGAAAGATTCAGCTCTTATTGTCCTTCCTCTGATTTCAGTGTAATTGACGGTGCTTGGAACAGATATCAGCAGAAGGGTCTCAGTAACGAAGCCATTGTTACCTTCGGCTTTGGTGACGGCGGAGGAGGACCTACTGACCATATGCTTGAATTGTTGCAAAGAACAGGCAAGGGTGTTCCCGGTCTTGCTCAGTCAAAAATCGACACAGCATCAAGCTTTTTTAAGAATTTAAAGAAGAATATTGACAAAAATCCACAGCTTTTGCCTTCATGGAGAGGTGAATTATATCTTGAATTCCACAGAGGTACATACACAGGAATTGCAAAGAACAAGAAAAACAACCGTCAATGCGAGTTTTTAATTCTTGACACCGAGGCCCTTTGTGTTATGCTTGATAAGCTGAAGGTGGCTAAGTTCCCTAAGGAAGAATTACATTCCGCTTGGGAAACTCTTTTGACAAATCAATTCCATGATATTATTCCCGGCTCATCTATTCCTGAGGTTTATGAGCAATGTGACAAGGAATATAAGGAATTAAGAGAGCTTTTTGCAAAATACAGAAATCAAGCCTTTGATTATGTTGCGAAAAACAGCTGTAAGAGCGGTTATGCTGTATTTAACCCGCACTCCTTTGCTAACTCATCAACCGTTAATATTGACGGTAAGAGCGTTTATGTTAAAAATATTCCTCCTAAGGGCTACAAGGTTATTGATGATGTGGCTGTTAAGAACACAATTGAGGTTAAGGGAAATACTGTTTATTCAAAATTCTTTACTGCAAGGTTCGATAAGGATTACAACATTGTTTCTCTTTATGATAAGAAAAATCACCGAGAGGTAATTAAGAAGGGCGAAAGAGCTAACAGGCTATATGTCCTTGAAAACTACCCTACACAATATGATGCCTGGGAATATCAACGCAGCGCAAACGATAAGGAATACACAATTTCGGGTGCTTATGATGTTTATACAGTAGTTGACGGAGCAAGAACGGGTGTTCACTACAAAAAGAAGCATATGGAAAGTGAAATTGAGCAGACTGTATGGTTCTATGAGGATATGCCGAAGATTGATTTTGAAACAAAAATCAATTGGTGTCAGCAAAGACAGATACTTAAGGTGTCCTTCCCTGTTGATATCAACGCAGACAAGGCTACATATGAAATTCAGTTTGGTACCATTGAACGTCCTACACACTATAACACATCTTGGGATCAAGCGAAATTTGAGGTTTGCGGTCACAAGTATGCTGATTTGTCCGAGGGTGACTTTGGTGTTTCACTTTTGAACGACTGCAAGTACGGTCACGATATTCACAACGGGGATATGCGCCTAACAATTCTTACATCGGCTTGGAATCCTGACAACATGAGCAACTATAATGACCAGGGTGAGCATACTCTTACATATTCAATTTACCCACACAAGGGTAGCTTGGCTTCTTGTGATACTGTTAAGTATGCTTACGATTTGAACCTACCAATGACTGCTGTTAAGGCTACGGGTAACGGCGCTCTTCCTTGCGAATACTCCTTAGTAAGTGTTGACAAGGAAAATGTAATAGTTGAGGCTATAAAAGAGGCAGAATACGGAGATGAAACCGTTGTCCGTCTATATGACTGCAAAAACGTACGTACAAGGACAAA
>JAFTZI010000004.1 GCA_017461055.1 Clostridia bacterium
AGCACTCCGCTTGGAGTGCTTTTGTTTTGCTATGATTTTGTATGCTCATCGGTCATCCTCGAAGAGCGTTACTCTGTTAAGGGCTTCTATTGCTTTACGGTAATGGAGCCGTCCTCGTTATAGATGATTTTATCTCCACAGGAGTTCAAGCCCTCGATATAGCTGAAATACTCCTCCTTGGAAGTGAATTGGCTCTTGTAGCTTGCTTTGATTTTCTTTGCACGCTCGCCGCCATTTTCAAGCAAAAGAATTATCATGGCAAGCTGCCATTTTGCGCTGACAACGCAGGCGGTATAGGGGTCGCTAATTTGAAAATCGTCGCCATGCACTTTACCGCTTGCCCCTGCCACATAGGGATGAACAACGGGCATAAGACCGCAAAGCTCGCCCATATCGGTGCTTCCTTTGCTAACATCGTTTCCAATGCGGTAATCAACCTCGGGCATAGCTATTTTTGCCGCATCCTGTGTAAGCTCTAACATGCCTTTATCGTTTTTGAGAGGAGCATATCCGTGGAAATCCTCAATCTCTACATTTGCGCCCATTGATACTGCCGCGCCGCACAGTGCGCGGTTAATCCTCTTGTTTTCACGCATTATAGCTTCAAAGCTTGCGCCTCTAACAAAGCTTTCAACAGTAACGGATTCGGGAATTGCATTAACCGCATCTCCACCGTGTGTAATTATAGGGTGGAAACGGACAAGGTCAGCTTCCTTAAAGGTTTCACGCAATGCGTTTGCTGCGCTTAAGCCTTGGGTTGCAGCATAAAGAGCATTTATTCCCAAATCGGGGCTTCCCCCTGCATGGGCTGACACGCCCTTATATTTAACCCTTTTGGCAACACAGCCAATAGACCCCTGCTGAGCTCCTGTGCCTATCGACGTATGCACCATAAATGCAATATCAACTCCGTCAAAATAGCCTCTATACAAAAACTCGCCTTTGCCGCCGAAATATTTGATTATTCCCTGCTTTTTAAGCTCGTTTCTGTACTCAATTTCAATCAATTCCTCAGCCGGCACTACGCAAAGACGCACTCTGCCGCAAAGCCTTGACAAAACGTCCTCATTTTTAAGAGCTGCGGCAATTCCTAACATAGCGGCGCATTGGGCGTGATGTCCGCAAGCGTGAACATATCCTGTTTTTGGGTCGCTTTCCTTATGATTTGGGCATATAAGGGAATCCATTTCCGCAAGAACCAAAGCCTCAGGTCCTTCTCTGCCTGTATCTACCACTGTATAAAAGCCGGGAATATTCCCTGCCATTACAAGGTTATCATAGCCAAGCTCTCTAAACCTTTCCGCCATATAAGCGGATGTATTTACCTCACGATAGCCCGTTTCCGGATGCGCCCAAATATATCGCTCGGCTTCTAAAATCATATTTTTATATTTTTCTACATACTCAAGCAGCTCTTTCATTTTTCACTCTCCTTTTATTTAATTGTTACACATAAATTGTAGCATTTATGCTATTAATAAGCAACACTTTTATTTAATCAAATGCCATATTTTCAAGCCCTTTTCGGCAGTAGCAAGCTACAGCCCCACAAATTTCCAAGGAAATTGTGTAGTCAAATCGCTATTTATTTCTTGATTGGTTATTTACAAAAGCTAAATTTAGTAGTATAATTATTTTAAATTATTATGTGAGGTTTTATTATGGACGGAATTAAATGGTTTAAAGAAGCAAAATACGGTCTTATGCTGCATTTTGGATTGTACTCTGTTTTGGGCGGAGTTTATAAAGGAAAAAGATCGCATAATTATGCTGAATGGATTCAATCAGGGCTTGCAATCCCCAACTGTGAAATGGAAAGAATTGCAAAATCCTTTAATCCTATATATTTTGATGCTGATGAGTGGGCAAAATTTGCCTATGATTGCGGAATGAAATACATTGTTATAACAACCAAGCATCACGATGGCTTTGCGCTTTTTAAATCTTATGCCGATGCATACAACTGTGTTGATTTTTCTCCCTTTAAAAGAGATATTATTGGGGAATTAAGCCAAGCTTGTAAAAAATACGGTTTGAAATTCGGCATTTACTATTCTCAAGACCTGGACTGGCACGAGGAAAACGGTGGCGGCTACAAAACCGAGCCTGTTGGCTGTGCAGGAGTTAGCTGGGACAATTCTTGGGATTTTCCCTGCAAGGAAAAAAAGGACTTTAACATTACATTTAAAAACAAAATCATACCGCAAATTAAGGAGATTATGACAGGCTACGGTGAAATTGCTCTTGCTTGGTTTGATATGCCTATGACATTAACACCCGAGCAAAGCCAAGAAATATATGACCTTGTTAAAAAATACCAGCCTAATTGTCTTGTAAACTCTCGCTTGGGAAACGGTAAATATGACTATGTTTCTTTAGGTGACAACGAAATACCCGACAACAAAAAAACAGCCGAGGGAGCAATTGATTTTAACTCAATCGAAGGCTTTAAGCCCTCTCCGTACGGATTTTATGAATCAGCTTGCACATTAAATGATTCTTGGGGCTACAACTCTTGGGACCATAATTGGAAAAGCAGTGAGCAAATTTATAACAACAAGAAAAAGCTGAATGAGCTTGAAATCAATTATCTTATTAATATCGGCCCTGACCATTTGGGTAGATTTCCACTTGAAGCACAGGAAATTTTAATGGGTGTTAAAGAGCTTGAAAAAAACGAAAAATAGAATACTACACAGACTACCTTGACAAAAAAGCTGTATGGATTTTCTCCATACAGCCTTTTGTTATTTATTTGGATAATTTTTTATGCATCTTCCTTTGTAACGTCACTATAGGAAGCGAAATAGTACTTGCCCACCTGTGCGCCCTTATCGGTAGCCTGCATATATGAATACTCTGTCTTTTCACCGTCTGTCACTGCTACATATGCACCCATTGCAAGCTTTGTGTCCTTATGTTCGTCTGTAAAGCCGATTACTTTAAGATCAAATGCAACAAAGCTATAATTGGTTATTTCAGCGCTGATTACACCGTTTGCCGCTTCTCCGTTTTCGCCAAATACATCGCTATCACCAAGCTTTTCCTTTGCAACTGCAAATACACCGTATTTCAATGTCTTACCTGTTGCTTCTGTGTACTCTGTAATGGCTTCGTTGTTTACGGTATAGCCTACTGCAATTCCGCCCGTGCCACTCATAGGTGCAGAGTAGCCAAGACAGGTAAAGAGTTGGGGTGTTCCCTTTGTTGTAACAGAACTACATCTTGAGCATTTAATTGTTAGAGTACCAGCCTTTGAATAATCTGCATAAGTGATTGATTGCTTGATAGCGCCATTTTCTAAATCAAAATTGTGACCGAGATCTGTATTTTCGACCTCAGTGCTTCCCATTTTAGCTCTGCAAAAGCAATACTGTATATCACTTTTGTTGGTTACACACGTTGCTTCCACAGATGTTACCTTTTCACAAAGGTGAGCCCCCTCTAAGTGAAAATAGAAATTGCGATTTGCGTTACCTGTAGCTGTTAATGTGTCAGCAGTTACAGAATCGTTTAAGAAATAATAATTAGCTTTCATATTTGAGTTTTGATGGAACGAGGTTACTACGCCTTGGAACGCAAAGGTCTTTCCATTAAGGTTATAGAAGGTATACTGATGCTCAATGGTTGTAACACCCTCTGGAAATACTATTATATCATTTAGTGCGTAACAGGAGTTAAATGCCTCGCCAAAATTTGTAAGTCCACTTGGGAAATAATATACCTTCGGCTTTGCAGGCTTTTGACCACCCCAGTTATCCGTATCAAAGATACCATCGTACCAATCTATCGTAAATGGCTTATCTGTAAAGTATAGCTTTTGGCAGCCATTGAAGCTTCCTATTGATGTTAATTTATCCGGTAACCATAGAACCTCAAGGCTTGAGCAATTAGTAAATACTTGTTTTGCATTTAATGACGTAATACCGCTTGGCAATGAAACAGCTACCATCTTTTTGTTGTCATAATAATCATAATTATTTAATGTGCCGGTAATACCACAGTTATTATAGTCAATGTAT
>JAFTZI010000048.1 GCA_017461055.1 Clostridia bacterium
AAGGCTGACACTTATTGGTGTCAGCCTGCTTTTTATTTAATTTTAAGCTTTTTGGCAATTTCGAGCATTGCTTCTCTATCCACCTTCAGACTTTTTCGGTCATAGGTCAAAAGTCCGTTTGTTTCGTCCTCTACATCTGAGAGCTGCGTATAAACAGAGGCGCACAAGCCCTTTTCTATATTTGGAATGATTTGTTCAAGGTAAAGGCTTTTAATGCCATTCATAAGCTCGTCACGGCTATCGTATAGCTTATAGCCATAGGTTTTTTTATCATTGGCGGAGTGGCTTTGCACCTTATATGAATAGCCGCCAAATTCAGAAAGCACTATTGGCTTGTCGCTCTTTTTAAGCTTGACCGCCTTAAAATAAATATGAAGGCTTTCAACATCACTCTTTTTACCCTTAAACCAGCCTGATGTGGAATCTATAAATCTTGTGCTGTCTAACTTTTTTACCAAATCGTACATTTCGTCGCTGTCAAACTGACCCCAGCCCTCATTAAAGATGGTCCAATAGCAAATGCAAGGGTGGTTATATAGCTGCTTTATTGTCTTTTTAAGTCCGTCAATAAAGCCTTCCCTTTGCGCCTTTGTTCTTGATATGAGCTTTTCGGGGAATTTTTTGGAAAATACGGTTGGAAAGGCAGTATCTCGCACAAAGGAATAAGCACCGTTATTTACAAAGTCCTGAAATACTATCATTCCAAGTCGGTCGCAATCGTAATAAAACCAGTCCGGCTCTACCTTTATATGCTTTCTTAAGGTGTTAAAGCCAAGCTCCTTCATTCTTAAAATGTCCTGCTCGTACATTGACGGCGTGGCAGGGGTAAAAATACCGTCGCTAAAATAGCCTTGGTCAAGGACTGCGTGGAAGAAAAACGGCTCTCCATTCAGGCAAAGACGGGGGTACGTGTCGATAATTTTGATTTCAAGGGTACGAATTGCAAAGTAGGAGTCGACCTTGTCCTGTCCTGCCTTTACGGTGAAATAGTAAAGATACGGGTCAGAGGGCGACCATAGTCGAGGACTGTCAAGGACTATATTGCAAATACCGTTTTCAACGCTGTATTTTTTCTTCCCGTTAGGTGTTTGAAGGACCAGCTCTCCCTCCAGCACACCTGTTAGATAAATTTTTGCTCCGTTTGCGTTTGTGTCTATGCGCAGAGCCTTTATATATTCCTTTGGCACGCTTTCAAGCCAAACGCTTTGCCAAATTCCGCTTACGGGAGTGTACCACATTCCGCCCGGCTTGTAGGTTTGCTTTCCGTATGGCAGAATTTTATTTGAAAGGCTGTCACGCACAACCACCTTAACTGTATTGGTTTGCTTCAAATGACTTGTAATGTCAAAGGAAAAGTGGTTATAACCGCCTGTGTTTTTGCCAACGCAGATATCATTTATATAAACTGTGCACATCTGGTCTACTGCGCCGAAGTTTAAAATTACTCTGTCCTTTACAAAGTCCTTGGGAAGCGTAAACTCCTTGGTGTAAATTAAGCACGGGTCCTTGCCCATATCCTTGAACACTCCCGACAAAATGGACTCGGGGGGATAGGGCACATTTATATAAATTTTTTCACCGTTTCCGTAGGTTAAAAGCCATTTTCCATTTAAGGAATGAAAGGAGTCACGCTTTAGCTGAGGGCGAGGGTAGACGTTATATTCGTTGCCTTTCAGCGCTTCTCCCTCTTTGGTATATAAATGCTTAATTTTTCTCATTTCGCTTTCCTTTTTACAAAAAATAGTATTCCTAAGCCAATCATAAGAATTACATCAACAATCAATGCGCCTAAGAAAATGTTCTCATTTGGAATAAATGTAAGCTGACCGTTTATCAGCTCCTGTCTTGCGTTTCTTAATATGAATGAGCCAATGTACGGACCTATAACGCCGGGGATTAAAACCTGACCCACTATTCTTAGTCCTTGGAACATTCCTGCCTTGTTTTCGGGAATATTATCACGAATAACTGCTCCGAACACAGCCATTCCCGAAAGATAGCCGCACATCATAAGAAGTGAGCCTATAAACACCATTACCGTGTTATCAAGGGCGAACAAAATCACATAGCCGAGTGCTAAAAGAACGACACAGGGCACGACGGATTTTTGAAATTTAAGCTTATCGTACATTCTTCCCCAAATTGCTGTAAACACAGATGCAAGCACTATGGCAGGCGCCATTATAAAGACGTAATTTGACATTTCCAGCCCTCTTTCATAGTAAATGATAAGATAAGGCATAAATATCTGAATTGATATGCCGAAGGCAGTAAACAGCGCCAAATAGATGTAAAGCATAGGATTTTTCTTTATAACAGAGGGTCGGAAGCCGTAAATTATATTACCCAAATAGCTTTTGTTTTCCTGTATCTCTATTTTTGGCTCATCTATTAAGAATATGCCCAAAATTCCTATCAGAATAACCGCTCCGCCGATTACTAAGAAAATTATTGTCCAATAATTTTTATCTGTTTGCTCCAAGGGAATGAGCATAGCTCCGCCAAATACAACGAGAATGGCAACAAGGGGCATCATTGCGTTTATTCCCTCGGCGCTGCCTCTGTTTTCGCTTGTGGTTGTGTCCGTCAGCCAAGCATTAAAGCAGGCATCGTTTGCGCTTGAGCCGAAAAAGGTCATTACGCAGTCAAGAACAATGGCAATTGTAACACAAATGGCGCTAACCGACACAGCAGTGGGAAAAACCGCGCCTATTATGTCCTGTCTTACAAGGGCAAAGCCTGAAATTGACACTCCCCATAAGATGTAGCCGCCAAAGATAAACACCTTTCTTTTCCCAAGCTTGTCTGACAAGGCTCCTATTAAAAGTGTGGTCACCGTTGCGGTAACTGCGCTTAGGGCTACCATTAAGGAAATGTCCTCTGAGGATGCGCCAAACATATTGTATATGAACACATTGAAATACATATTCTCTACTACCCAAGCAATTTGCCCAACTAAGCTGAAAATTACAAGAGTAAGCATAAATCTTTTTTTACTTTTCTTTTCCACAAAATCACCTCTTTTCTTTATTTTAACATATAGCGCAGGGTTTTTCAAGTAAAATGAGCTGTCAACGTGACAGCTCATTTTACTTGGCATCTTTCTGCGTGGGAATAAACCCATAATACTGCGTGGGGAAAAGACGCAATGAACTGCAAAAATTCTGTCGAGCTTTACGCGAGCCCACAAAAAAAGCAAAGCCTCCCCTGTGTAAGGGGAGGGAGAGTGCCAACGGTGGTGGAAGGGTTGTAATTTGTAAGAAACAATCCCTCCGTCTTGCTTACGCAATCCACCTCTACACAAGGTACGCCCTAAAGGGTGCCTTTACAAAGGAGGCTGAGGTTAGTTCGTTTTTGTAATGCGGTGCGTGAATGCTGTGATGGAATTTCACTGCCTACAAGAAGTTGAGCCTGTAATGTCCCCTTCTATGTGCGCATACCGCACGTTGCTTCGGTGGTTATGATTACATTGAAAATGTGATTTCAAACTCATATTTGCCCTTTGGCAATGTGTAATCAATAAGGTATGCGTTGTATATAGAGCTATCTAAGTGTCTTTTTACCTCTTTGACTGTAATTTTGGGTTGGATTTTGTCCTTTGTGATAAGGGAAACATCGTCAATTACAACAATACCGTCAACGATTTTTGGCTCTATTACGGAAACGAAGCGCTCTGTAATTTCTGTTTTCTTTGTCACCTTAAAGGTATCACTCATTGCTATGCAGTTTTTGTCAAAATCAAACACTCTCTCGGCTTTTTTCAAGAAATCCACTCCGTAGGCGTTTGAAAATTCGAGGCTTGCCCTCTCCTTTTCCCAATCGTAGCTCACATATACATCGTCACGTCTTACATCGTCCTCGCCCACTCCGTTGAGCATAGGAATATTGTGAGCATATGCAGATGGATTAAAGAAGGTATATCTTCTCTCTGTATGGTAACCGTCCTCGTATGGCCCTGCGCCAACGTCGCATATTATTTGCTTATCGTTTCTTGCAATAATGAATGAGCCTACATCTATATGGTTATGGCTCTCTCCGTTGTTTCCGCCCTTTACCGCAAAGCCGTAATTTTCTGTCCTTTTGAAAAGATAAGATGAGTTTTCAACGCTGTATGTTACATTTGTTGCCATTTCATCGGCAAGATTGTCCTTACTGTAATAGATAAATGAACGAAGGGCAAAATTAAAGTGAGTGTTGTCCAATACAACTATTCCGTGGTCGGGTGGCAGGTTTTCTATTTCGTCACCGTAAATATGCTTAAGCATATGGGGGAGTCCGAAGGAATAGGGTGAGTCCATGCCTGCGTCGCTGAAGGAAACAAGCACATTTCTTTGCAAAAAGGTCTTTTGAATAAATTTAGAAATTTCCTTTATCTTTTCCCGCTTAAACCAATCGACCTCGCCATTTGTTATTTCTCTTTCAAGCATTGCGTAGGTAACAAAAAATCCGAAGCCGAAGCTCCAATAGCCCACACCCTCAACGCACATTCCGTCGTCCTTGTAGCTGTTAAGATAGCATTCCATTGATGCGTGAAGTCTTTTTTGATTTGCAAAGAAAAGCTCCGGGTCTTCATACATCAAAACTCCGCCGACTGCGCCTGTGCAAACAGCAGTCCAGTTATTATCGTGAGTTTCCCAAAAATACTTTCGTGTAAGGTATGGCTCAATTGTTCTTCTCTTTAGCTCATATGTAATTCTGTCAATTAAAAGCTGTGGAAATCTGTCCTTGAACAGGCTTTTAATTTCAGCTAAAGCAAGGGCGGCAGAGGCTGCGAAAATATCTATAAGCCCGAAATCAAAATCCTTCGGTGTTTTTCCGTAATAATGCTCGGTGTAATGGCCTAAGGGCGCCCAGGTATAATCATCAAGATAAGCCCAAACGGACTTTAATAAACTGTCGTAATATTCCTCATTGTCAGGGTAGATTAAGGACAAAATGGCGCTTGACTGCAAATGGTCAAATTGCAATCTCCAAATCCCGCCGTCGTTTGCCTCCAAAACCTCCTTTGCGGAGTGCGCTCTCGGCTCACGCTTAAAGGCTTTATCGTAAAGCTCCTTTATTTCCTTACGGTGCTGTGTAAATTCGTCGCTTGTGCGAATTTTTTCCCACAGCCTTTTATCACGTGCAAAATCCAACATTTTTCTTTACCTCCAAATGTCTTTGCTTTTCTAAATATATCATACAAAGCCTTAAAAATCAATCGCTTTTGGTAATTATTATTGACAAATTTTTCTTAATAATATATACTGAATTTATAAGCTTCAAACCAAGGGGGACATTATGAAAAGAGTTGATTATTCCAACACAAAAATTACAGGCGGCTTTTGGAGAAAAAAGCAGGACCTTATAAGAAACGTAACCGCAAAGGCTGTTTATGACAGATTTTATGACACAGGACGTATTGATGCCTTCAAGTGTGACAAGGACTGCAAAATAAAGCCTCACTTTTTTTGGGACTCCGATGTTGCAAAATGGATAGAGGGTGTAGCTTATCTTACAAAGGAAAAAAGAGAGCCTTGGCTTGAGGAAATTGTTGATAGCTTAGTTGATGAAATTGAAAAAAATCAAGACCCCTGTGGCTATTTTAATATATTTTTCACAGTTGTTGACGCAGAGAGCAGATTTAAATACCGTGACTGTCACGAGCTTTATTGCTTAGGTCATTTAATAGAGGCATCTGTTGCCTACTATGAGGCAACAGGCAAGGACAAAATGCTTAACCTGATGTGCAAATACGTGGACTATGTGCAAAAGGTCTTTGTAGAGGAAAAGACCGCCAGCTTTGTTACTCCCGGACACGAGGAAATTGAGCTTGCTCTTGTAAGGCTTTATGAATGTACGGGAAATGAAAAATACCTAAGCCTATCAAAATTCTTTGTTGACGAAAGAGGACAAAGGCTTGAAGAGGCTGTGTCCTTTGGGGAGCAGTGCTATAATCAGTCCCACAAGCCTGTAAGAGAGCAAAGCACCGCTGAGGGACACGCTGTGCGCGCTGTTTACTTATACTGCGCTATGGCGGATTTGGCATTAAAATATAATGATGAGAGCTTAGTAGTCGCTTGCAAAAGAATATTTGACAATATTTCAAAAAAGCGTATGTACATAACAGGCGGTATTGGCTCATCTCACGAGGGCGAGGCATTTACTGTCGACTATGATTTGCCAAATTTAGTTTCATATACGGAAAGCTGTGCCGCCCTTGGCTTAGCGCTTTTTGCCCACCGTATGCTTTTATTGGAAAGCAACGCTAAATTTGCCCACGTTGCCGAAAGGGCGATTTATAACGGATTTTTGTCCTCTGTTTCCTTGGACGGAAAGGGCTTTTTCTACACTAACCCATTGGAAATTCTGCCCTCTGTTCTTTCAAGGAATGCAAGTGTAACAGAGCATTACGATTGGATGCCTAATCCACAAAGACAAGAGGTATTTGAATGCTCCTGCTGTCCGCCAAATATAGTCAGATTTATTCCGTCAATTGCCAATTTCCTATACACTCACGATGACAAAACAATTTATGTACATCAGTTTATGGAAAGCAAGACAAAATTAAATGTAGGTGGCAACGAAATTGAAATCGAGCAAAAAACTAATTACCCCTATGACGGAAGGGTGGAAATTACGGTAAAGGGCGCGTGTGTGCGAATGGCTGTGCGTGTGCCCGAATGGTGTGATTGCTATGATGCGGAGTCAAACGGTTATATGTATTATTCCATTGATGAAGCAAATACCGTTATCTCTCTTGATTTTAAGATGAGTCCTCGCTTTGTTTATGCTAATCCCGAGGTGCTTGCAGACGCAGGAAAATGCGCCGTTACCTACGGGCCATTGGTTTACTGTATGGAAGGCTGTGACAACGAGGGTCACTTAAGAAATATGGCTTTAGACACAGAGAGCGAATATAAAATAGGCTACAACTCTGAGCTTGATGTGCCTACAATAGAGCTTACAGCATATACAAGAGAAGGCTCGCAGAGTCTATACTCCTTTAATAAGCCAAAATACAAGAAAACAACCGCTACCCTTATACCTTATTTTGCATTTGCAAACAGAGGGGTACAGGAAATGCAGGTTTGGCACGATTATAAATGGTGAGGTTGAATTATAGAATTTACATATAAAAAGGGAATGGGCATAGGCGGCTGGCTCACCAATTACAAAAGATTTAACGTTTTGCCAATGGACAAGCGACTTGCTATAACCGTAGGCGATATGGAGCATTTTGAGAGTTACATTGACGAAAGCGACGTAATCAACATAAAAAACATGGGTCTTGACCATATAAGGCTTGGCTTTGACCAAATTGTGCTTGAGGAAGAGCCTTACAAATACCGTGAAAGGATTTTTGAAATTCTTGAAGCGTTTGTTGGCTATTGCGAAAAGCACGGTCTTGGTATAGTTCTTAATTTGCACAAGGCAATAGGCAACTACTGTGATATTGAGGAAAGCGTTACGCTTTTCGACAGCGAGGAATTGCAAAACAGATTTGTCGCCCTTTGGCTTGAGCTTGAAAGACGCTTTTCTGATAATGAAAACGTAATGTTTGAGCTTTTAAACGAGGTAAGAGATATAGAGCCTGATTTATGGAATGATTTGGCAGAAAGAACCATAAATGCCATAAGAGAAAAAATAAAACAAGAATAATCATTGTTGGCTCAACCGAGTGGAACTCCACCTGGACTCTTAAGCATTTAAGAATTTTCGATGACGGGAATGTAATTTACACCTTCCATATGTATGCGCCGGGAGAGTTCACTCACCAAAGAGGTGTTTTACACTGGAGACAGCTATATTACAACAGGTCTATGCCCTACCCCTGTGATGATATTGAAAGATACAGAGAGTATCACAGAGTGGTGGACAATAACAATAACGCCTATGAAAAATTTGATAAAATGGACATTAAGTTTATAGGTGAATGGTTAGCTCCTGCCGTTGAATTTACAAAAAAGCACCCCGATAAAATTCTATGGTGCGGAGAATTTGGCACTATTCGCCACGCAGATATAAAGAGCCGTGAAAATTGGATGCGTGATGTTATTACAATCTTAAAGAAAAATGATATTCCCTACTCTGTTTGGAATTACTTAAGCACTCCAAACGTCGGAAATCGCTTTAGCTTGGTTGACGATGACACAAGAATAATTTTAAGTGAGGAAATGCTGCAAATTATCAACGGAAATGTATAATACTACCGTCGGTTGAGTACTATCAACCAAGAGTTGCTTGACCTAATGCGCATAAATGGCTTATAATAATAGTGAAAGGAGTGTGATTGTGTGAAGTTTTTTGTTTTCCTGTTTCCGATTATGGTAATATTAATAATACTTGGCGCTGTTGTGCTTCTTTTCAGAATGATGCTGGCAGGCGCATCCACATATATTAAAACTCCTACGCAAAAAAATGTAAATGCCACGGTTATTGGCAAGCGAAAGCAGGATATGATGCGCTCCTCGGGTGCGTACACCAACTACTTTGTATTGTTTGACTTAGGTCAAAACGACAGGCTTGAATTTCCCGTAAGCAAGCATTTGTACAAAAAATGCAACCCGGGCGACACAGGCAAGCTTTCCTACAAGGGCAGTATATTTTTGTCCTTCGCCCTTGACCGCGAATTACCTCCCCCACCGCCCAAAAAGGAAACCTACATTTTAAACGGTGAGGTTGTGGAAAAGTAGTAAAAATTCAGGCAATATAAAAAAGCAACCACTCAATGCCTTTAGGCAAAGAGTAGTTGCTTTTTTTCAAGCAGTTTTAAGGAACAACGCCTGTCATATTTACTTATTGAATTCGAATTTTACTTATTGAAAATCGAAAACATATTCGCAACGCCAGTTAGTCACATCATAGCTACCTATGTTAGCAAAATTCCATCCAAGATAAGCCTCTACCTCATAAACGATTGTTACTTCTATACTTGCTATATTTTCAAGTTTTGCAAGATTAGGCAAGCTCGTTGCATTCAACATGCTTACACAAGAATTTACATCTTTATTATTCATAAAATCTCTTGCAACAATAGTTTTACTTTCATATGAGCCATCCTTGTACTTTATTCTAACTTGGTATGCTCCCTTTCCAATTTTCTCACCTTGAATATCTGTGCCAACAACCTTTTTTGCCGTATCACTTATCACTTTCAAGTCGTTCTTCCAAGGCAAGTCCTCTGGATTTTCATCAAAGACGAACTGTATTTCAAAGCGTTCTTCATCTTTGATAACATAATGATTGTCTTTTTGTATGCAACCATTTATTACAATGTGACCTATATCAATATCCTCAAGTACTCCACTTTTATCAGTTCCGCTTGTGTTCATGTTGTAATCTTTGTCCTTAGCACATAAATACTTGTTAGGGTCAATTTCTATCGGTGTTACCGGAATCAAATCCTCTGGAACATTATCCATACTTTCGTCAAGCTTCGGGATAGGAAGAGAGCTCAAGGAAACCTGAGGCAAATCTATTTTCGATTGAATGTCCATATCGTCAAAATACGTATCTAGCTCTGTGTATTCTTTTGCAAGAGATTCTCCCTGAGGTCTCGCTGATAAAACAATCTCCTTCGATATTTCTTTGGAATTATCACGAGACGTCTTTAGCTGTAGATACATATCACAATCAGCAAATAAAGTTATTCTGTATTTTCCCGATTGTTCACCGTTTTCGCCTATTTTATACGATATAGTATCTGTTATGGTTTTTGCATATTCTTCTGTCGTGGCATAAGTGTTTGTAGTTGAGTTTTGCTTGTCGGTAACAGTACCCCAAGAACGTGAATAGCCAGTTTCAAGCCAGAAAAATGTATCAAATCCTCCTCCAATCGAAAGATTAGCACTACCTAAGGATTGCTCAGACACTGTTTCTGATATAGTTGTTTCGATTGCTCTCTCAACTGATGAGGTTGTAACACTGGCACTACTAAATTCTATTTCAAGCACTCCTGTTCCAAAATAAGAAATTGCTGTTCCGGACGATATTGGAACATTTTTGACGTAACCCAAGTCAAAAAGATAGTAGTTATATTCACCGTCTGTATAATTGGCAACATCACTGTTTGAAATGTAACTTGGTGCAGCAACAATTTGATATTTCATCGACTTGGGCATATATGTACCAAGAGATGTTTGATTTGAAGATGACCCGCCATTTTCTTCGGATTTGTCATCACCGTTGCCTCCGCCTTGCACCGCTGTGTGAGTATAGCTTAACGAGGTGGAAAATTCAGAATTGAGATATAGATATCCGTCACCAGTTGCTTTTACTTGGATAGAGTAAGTTTTTCCTGCTTCAAGATTTATTTTAGATAAATCTAGCTGGGCGCTTGTGGTCTTAGGTTGTTCAATTCCATCAATCGCAACTATGTATGCACTAGCACCATCAACGCTTTGCCAATGTAAAACACCATCATTTACGACCAAATTCTGCGGAGTGCTTAAAACAGTTTGCACCTGTGAACAGCTACACAGAATAATTAGCAATGCTAAGCTTGCTATCACAATTAAAAGTTTTTTTGTTTTTTTCATTTTTATCCTCCAAAAAAAGTAGTTAGAAATATATGTTATTTCTATGTTATAAATTATAACATATAATTTCTTAATTTGTCAATATATAATTATGTTATATCTTACTAATAAGGAAACCTTTTTATGAAAAAGAAACTCATAATTAAGAAAAAAGAACTACGTGGTGAGGACGGATACAAGACGTTTTCGATACGAATCAAGGACGAAACTGTTGAGAATTTGAATGATTTAGCCACAAAGACCAACCGTACAAGGAATGAGCTTATCAATATTCTGCTTGATTATGCTTTGGACGAGTGCGAAATTGATGAAGGCTAATTGCAAATTCACATACAATATTGTTGCAGATGCTTGAATGGTATAAAAAAAGAAGAATTTTTCGAGTGAAAAATTCTTCTTTTTCTTTTATTTTTCCAATGCTTCCTTTAAGACTGGAGTAATATTTTCGGTTAAGACCGTGTAGCCCTTATCTGTTAAATGCCCGCCGTCTGTTGTGTATTCGTCGTAAATTTCGCCTGTTTCCAAGTTTAAAAGCGCGGAATACAAGTCAACATAGTAATAATCATATTTTTGCGCAAGCATTTTAATTTGAACATTGTTATATGCGGCAAGCTGGTTTTTCTTTCCCCATTCCTTGCTCATTGATGTAAGAGAAAGGAGAATAATTTTGCTATTTGGCAAATTTTCCTTAAAGCCTGACAAAATACTTTCATAATTGTCAAGCATACTGTCCATATTGTTTGCGCCTATTAGCATAACCACTGCCTTTGGCTGAACATCGTAAGCACAGACCTTGAGCCTTTTTTCAAGACCTACCGTTGTATCTCCCGAAATTCCTCGGTTTAAGGTAAGATAGTCGGGGTAAAATTTTTCCAAATCATACCCGTCGGTTAAGCTGTCTCCCAAAAATACTACGTCAACCTCGTTTTTCTCATACTCCTTGTTTTCCCCTTCAAAAAGCGCTATTTTTTCGTTATAGTACCTTTCAAACGCTTCCCTTGCCCCGTCATCATCGGAGCAGCCGAAAAGGCAGGGAGCGGCAAGGAGTATGACGGCTATTGAACCAATACTGATTAATTTTTTCATACCCTGGCGGATGAATTATTTTATCAAGAATCTCTTTATCTTCTTTGCGGCAGTCTTTTCAAATGGCTCTTTTCTTAATTCAACAAGGTTTACGTGCTTGTATGCAACGAGCTTTTTGTTAACCTCGTTTATTTTTTCGTGAATTGCGTCGTAG
>JAFTZI010000049.1 GCA_017461055.1 Clostridia bacterium
AAAATACGGACTTAAGGTAGGAGATAAGCTTATTTCCGTCAATACCTACGGTAATCAGCGCCCTTTGGCAAAGGACATCTTCGTTGGCGAGGGCTATACACATACGTGGACTGACTTCACCCCGCATATCGCCGACTTTTTGTCAGATGATACGCAGAGAATAGAAGCCCTGAAAAGCACCGTCCCCGATAACCGTTGGGAATACGTAAAAGCCCTCGGTGGCAAATACATCTACAACCACCCCACAACCACAAGAAACGGCTTTTGGTTTATAAACAAGAGGCTATAAAATTCCGTGAAAAATATGGAGGACGAGCAGTGGAACTGTTTTTACCCGAAGAGCAATTGATAGAATATGTAAAACCGTATTTAAAAGCAAAGGGCTTTAAGAAAAAGAATAAGCGTTGGACAAAGGATATAGGCGAATTTACACTCTGCTTTTATATTCAAGGAAGCTGTTTTTCCAAAGAGGATTACTATATTCGTCCCGGAATATTTATTAACGCTTTATTGCCAACCGAGCTTGTTTATGGGCATTGGATGACACAAATTGAGCAAACAACACCTGAAGAAATTATGTTAAAGTTTGAGCGGTGGTGCGAAGAATGGACAAATAAATCTTTAATCAAGGAACGGTTGATTGCATTTATGGAATGGGAACAGCGCAACCCCTTGGAAAAGAGAAGAGCCGGCTTGACGGATTACGAAAAAGACCCGCCGCCTGCGCAAGAATTTTTTGGAATAGACGTGCCACCGTGGTGTTCTCCAAAGCAATATATTTTAGATAATTTTTAATATCGGTGCCGAAGGCAAACGACTATGTTTTAGTGCGTGGTACAGAACACGGCTGAAAAAAACGAACCAAAGAAAAAGACAAGCTTTAGGCTTGTCTTTTTCATATTTGTAAACTAAGTCTGTAAGCCGTGTTCTGTCATTGAAGACGGTCATCTATCTTTGCTTTACGTCACCGTAAAGCTCCGCAAAATGCGTGCCACCTGAAAGGACGCAGTTAAGACTTGTCGGGCAAACAAAAATCCTTTCCTACGGTGTTGCTTCGGATAGGGTTTACACCTACTCTATGTTACCATAGAATATCGTGAGCTCTTACCTCGCGTTTTCATCCTTACATAGCTATGCTATGCGGTAATTTTCTGTTGCACTTTCCCTAAGGTCACCCTCGGCTGACGTTATCAGTTATCCTGCCCTGTGAAGCACGGACTTTCCTCACCATAATACCTTTCGGCAACATATGGCGCAACCGTCCAACTTAGTTCGCTTTACATTATAATAAAAAAAATTCAATTTGTCAAGAAAGAATTACCACCTATATTTTTTCATCATATGATAAAAATAGTAATATAAACTTTTAAGAGGTGGGTCATGAAGGATAATATACCGTCTATGCCATTGGGACTTCAAATGGCGCTTTCGCACAATGTAAGCGCTATGAGTGCATTTTTAAAGCTTGATAACAAATCACAGGATGAGCTAATCGAAAGGGCAAGAGTCACCCAAACAAAGCGAGAGCTTCAGCAAATGGTTGATAATATTCCTAATATGAAAGAGGGAGCTAAACCAAAAACGCAGATTTGAAAAGAGTCTGCGTTATTCTTTTTTAAATGACGATTTATTGACACTTGAATATTTATGTGTTACAATATATAATGTAATATTATGTGTCGAGGTGGTAAAGTGTATGCTTAAAATACTTAATTTAACAAAAACCTATGGGGACAAAAGAGCGGTTGACAACCTGAGCCTTCATATTAAGGCGGGGGAAATGTATGCCTTTATCGGTCACAACGGAGCAGGCAAAACAACCACTATTAAATCCTGCACGGGACTTTTGAATTTTGATAATGGGGAAATTTACATAGACGGAGTGTCCATTAAGGACGACCCTATTGAGTGCAAAAGAAAGCTTGCATATATTCCCGATAACCCGGATTTGTACGAATTTATGTCAGGCATAAAATATCTTAACTTTATTGCCGACATATATGGCATTTCCACACAGGAAAGAAACGAAAAAATAAGCAAATATGCCGATATGTTCGGCTTGACCTCTGACCTTGCGCAAAATATATCATCGTATTCTCACGGAATGAAGCAAAAGCTTGCAATCATTTCGGCGCTTATACACTCACCCAAGCTTTTAATTATGGATGAGCCCTTTGTGGGACTTGACCCGCGCGCCGCCTTTCTTTTAAAAGAGGAAATGAGAAGAATTTGCGATGACGGCGGAGCAATTTTCTTTTCCACACACGTTTTGGACGTGGCAGAAAAGATATGCGACAATATTGCAATTATCAAGGACGGACGACTTGTTATAAGCGGAAAAATGAGTCACGTTAAGGGAGATAGCAGTCTTGAAAGCGTATTTCTTGAATTAGAGGACAAGGACAGCGCCTTTGGAAAGGAATGGGACAATGCTTAAAACCCTTATTAAATCAAGAATTTCGGCGCTGTTTGCCTCTATGACCCAAGGGGGCAAGAGCAAAAACAAAAAAAGAGTGGCAACAAGCCTTTTGATTGTGCTTTTTGTTGTTTTAATTGCATATTTCCTTTTTGCAATGGGCGCTATGGCATATGGCTTATGTTATATGGCAAATGAAACAGGGGACACCTATGCCGTGTTTACCCTTGCTGTTATTATATCAAGCGCTCTTTGCCTGTTTGGCAGTATTTTTGCCACGAAAACACAGCTATTCGAGTCAACAGACAACGAGCTGCTTCTTTCAATGCCTATACCGCCAAAATACATTTTCATCAGCAGAATGCTTGTTTTGCTTTTGGTAAATTACCTGCTTGAAGCTATCGTTATGCTTCCCTGTATGCTGATGTACGGTATAGTAATCGGCTATGAGCCTCTTGGCTTTGTGTGTAGCCTTGCGGTGTTTTTACTCTTACCCTTCTTAACCCTTGCAATTTCCTGTATAATCGCTTGGATAGTTTCGGAAATTGCATCAAGACTAAGAAACAAAACCTTTGTAACCGTTTTCCTTTTCCTTGTGTTTTTCCTTGGGTATATGTATATGTGCGGAAGCATAGGCGTGTATGCGGGAAGCGAGGAAAATGCCACCCTTGATTTAAGCGGCTTGAAAAATACCGCCCTGTTTTACTGGGCAGGAGATGCTATGGCAAACGGCAGCTTAATATCGCTTTTGCTTTTTGTGCTTTGCGCATCCGTCCCCTCTTTCTTGGTATTTTTCATTCTTGATAAGCGCTTTATCAGTATAATCACCACCAAAAAAGCGAAGGCAAAAATCGAATATAAGGGCAACACCGAAAAAGCAGGGGGTGTATATAGCTCTCTTCTTAAAAAGGAAATACGTCGCTTTTTCTCCTCGTCTGCGTACATTATGAACGCAGGACTGGGTAACGTGCTTTGCTTGGTTATGGCGATTGCCATTTCCGTCTCATCAAGGGAGCTTCTTTTGGAGCTGAGCGGGGAGTACGGTATGCTTGAAGCATTTATACCCTTTGGAGTTAGCTGCGTTTGTGTCTTTATGGGCTCGATGAACCTGGTAAGCACTCCGTCAATTTCCTTAGAGGGCAAAAGCCTGTGGATTCTTCAGTCCTGCCCCATAAGCCCGCGCGATATTTTAATGGCTAAGCTTTCCTGCCATATGGTTATCTGCACTCCTTTGTCAGTAATCAGTGCGGTAATCCTTTGCGTTGCCTTTAAGATAAGCATAGTCTATTCGTTATTTGTCGTTTTGGCTGTTTTGGGCTCGGTTGCCTTTACGGGCTATTGGGGACTTTTCTTGGGACTTAAATTCCCGAAATTCGATTGGCAAAACGAAAATGTTGCAGTAAAGCAGGGCTTTGCTGTGTTCGGCTCAATGCTTGGCTCAATGCTTTTCTTTATGATTTTAATGGGAATAGGCGTGCTTTTAACTCCCATTAGCATAATCTTGGGACTTATGGTGCTTATAGTGCCGCCTGTAATAATAAGCGTTATTATTCACAGTTACCTTGTAAACGGTGGCATAGTCGCATTTGAAAATTTGAAAAAATAGATAGGAATAATAAATGAAAGAGCTACTTTGCCCTGCGGGCAATTTTGAAAAAATGAAGGCAGCGATTTTATATGGCGCCGATGCTGTATATCTTGCTTCAGATATGTTTGGAATGAGAGCTGCCGCTGACAATTTTACCTTAGAGGAGCTTGATAAGGCTGTTAAATATGCTCACGAAAGAAACGTGAAGCTTTACGTAACAGTAAACACAATGCCCCACACCTGCGAATATGAAAGACTAAAAAAATATTTAAGGACATATGATGAAATAGGGGTTGATGCTCTTATTATCTCCGACCTTGGCGTTTTGGCTCTTGCTAAGGAATTAATACCCAATATGGAAATACATATTTCCACACAGGCAAGCATTGTATCGGCAGCCTCGGCGACAGCCTACTACAGCTTGGGCGCTCGACGTGTTGTTCTTGCAAGAGAGCTTTCCTTAAAGGAAATACAGGAGATAAGAAAAAACACACCGCCCGATTTGGAGCTTGAATGCTTTATACACGGCTCTATGTGCATTTCGTATAGCGGAAGATGTCTTTTGTCAAACTACTACACAGGAAGAGATGCTAACAGAGGCGCTTGCGCTCAACCGTGCAGATGGAATTACAAAAACGCAAATCCAATATCCTTTGCCGAGGAAAAAAGGCTTGAAGATAACCTTTCCGTTGAGGAATATAAGGAGGGCTCGTTTATAATGTCCTCTAAGGATATGTGTATGATTGAGCATATTCCCGAGCTTATGGAAAGCGGAATTGACAGCTTTAAAATAGAGGGACGTATGAAAAGCGCCTACTATACCGCCATTTGCGCCAACACCTACAAAATGGCAATGAATGAATATCTTAAAAATCCAAGCGAGTATGAGTATGACCCGCGCTGGCTCCGCGAGCTTGAAAGCGTTAGCCACAGAGAATACGCAACAGGCTTTTATTTTGATAACCCAATGGACAATCCGCAAACGGTTACACAAAACGGGTATTTAAGAGAAAAGGCATATCTTTGCGTTGCCACAGGGGAAAGAGAGGGAGAATTTGCTTATTTTGTTCAAAGGAACAAAATTTGCGAAAATGACCCTTGCGAAATAATTTCCCCCGGAGAATGCGGTAAGAAATTTACCGCCCTTGAATTATACAACGAAAAGGGCGAAAAAGTTGAGTCCGCTCCGCACCCGTCAATGAAATTCAAAATGAAGGTGCCCTATGATGTAAAAGAGGGCGACATAGTCCGATCAAGCGAGAGGTAATGTAATGGAAACATTTATTGAAATATTAAAGGCAATATTTATCGGTATTGTTCAAGGAATTACCGAGTGGCTTCCTGTTTCAAGCACGGGACATATGATTATTGCAAATGAGTTTATCAAGCTTGATGTCAGCGAGGGCTGTTGGGACTTATTTGAGGTTATAACCCAGTTAGGCTCAATACTTGCGGTAATTATTCTGTTCTTTGATAAGCTTAACCCTTGGTCCAAAAACAAAGACGGTGAAATGAGAAAAAAGACCTGGTCGCTTTGGTTCAAGGTTGTAGTGGCTGTCCTGCCCGCCGCCCTTATAGGACTTGTTTTGGAGGATTGGCTTGATAAAACCTTTTACAAATTTGTCCCCGTTGCAATCGCGCTTATTGTTTACGGTGTTTTGTTCATCGTTATCGAAAGAATTAACAAAA
>JAFTZI010000050.1 GCA_017461055.1 Clostridia bacterium
AGTCCGTATTTGCCGATTTTGTGTTCCTTTTGCTCTGCGATTTCGAGCATTGGATAGTATTGCTCGCCTTTAAGCTCGTATTTGATGCCGTTTTGAGTGATGTACTTTTCCATAATTCATATTCCTTTCGTGTTACAAAATTCCTTGTAAACACAAGCATTTTCGGTACTTTGGGAATATGTTTCGACCACCTCGGCACTGTGCCGTAATATTAGGTCTGTTATGAACACTCGTACCATAAAAATCCTAAATTGAACTTTTTGTTCGGTTTAGGATTTTTTTGTTTGCGTTGACTGTTTGAATATGCTTTCAACGCAAGTTGAATCAGGTGCGCAAAATTGCCCTAAGGCGTGATAGCTTGCTAATCTAAGCCGTGGGCAATTCAACGGAACGTAGTGGAGTCATCCTGTCAGCCGACCTGTACCCTTTTGGGTATGCCGTTTTTATTTTCGTGTATGGCGGTAGAGCCTGCCTTTGCGACTTGTCGCAAATCAGGTGCGCCTAGCGAGCAAAGCCGAGAGGTGCTTGCACATCAGAGGCTGCGAAGTGTTACGAGCAATTTATCGCGAAGTCATCCTGTCAGCCGACCTTTTATTTGTCTATGATACTGACTTAGTCATTTTTGTTTATATTAAGATTTAAGGGTCGCATTTCTTGTGAAATGCGACCCTTTATCTATTGTTTTGTATCAAACTTAAAATATTGGATATCCTGCTTTTTCGTGTGCGTCAAATAGCTCGTTGCAGAGTGCTACGATTTCATCTGTTGAAAGCTCTGCTCCTGTGTGGGGGTCCATCATTGCGGCTTGATAAATCTTTTGCTTATCCATTGTATGAGCCGCCTCAATTGTAAGCATTTGAGCATAGATGTTTGACGAATTCATGGCAGCAAGCTGAAGAGGAAGCTCTCCAACAAAGGTAGGGTGTATTCCCTCTCCGTCAACAAGACAGGGCACCTCAACGCAAGCATCATACGGTAGATTTGTAATAACACCGTTATTAATAACATTACCACCAATTTTGTATGGCTTGTTTGTATAAATTGCCTCCATAATGTATGATGCATATTCCTTTGAACGAGTATGCTCAATTTTACCACCTGACATTAGATCCTCATATTGCTTTTGCCAGCCATTAATTTGATTTATACAGCGACGGGGATATTCATCAAGAGGAATGTTGAATTTTTCGATTAAATCGTTTCTGTTTGGCTTTATGTAAAATGGGTTATATTCTGCATTATGCTCACTTGATTCTGTGCAATAATAACCAAGCTTTTCAATATAGTCGTAACGCACCATATCGCCGTGCTTTCCTTTTGCATTTTTCTCTTTTGCACGCTTTTTAATTTCAGGATATAGGTCATTTCCGTCCTTGTCCTTAATTTCAAGGAGCCAAGCCATATGGTTAATGCCAGCTATTTTCTCGTGTCTGCCCTCCAATTTGTCGCTCATATTCAAACCATTAAGCAAATCTTTAGAACAACTCTGTACACTATGGCAAAGTCCTACGGTCTTTACCTTGGTGTATCTTTGCATATAGCCTGTCAGTATAGCCATTGGGTTTGTGTAGTTTAAGAACCACGCATTTGGGCAAACCTCTTCAATATCCTTTGCAAAATCCTTAAGCACGTGGATGGTACGAAGGGCACGGAAAATGCCACCAATACCGAGAGTGTCACCTATTGTTTGGCGCAGTCCGTACTTTTTTGGAATTTCAAAATCTATAATTGTGCAAGGGTCATAAAGCCCTACTTGAATTGCGTTAACAACAAAATCTGCTTTTCTTAATGCATCCTTTCTTTCGTCAACACCTAAATACTTTTTGATTGTTGCACGACCCTCGTTTATAGAGTCATTCATTTTTGAAATAAGAAGATATGACTCATCAAGCCTTTTTTCGTCTATATCGTAAAGCGCAATTTCTACATCGTGGAACGCATCGCACAGCATTGTGTCACCTAAAACGTTTTTAGAAAATATGGTGCTGCCCGCACCCATAAATGTTAACTTCATAATAATTCCCCTTTCATCATATGCAAATCTCCTTTATATCGTGCTTATGACATTATAATTATAAACCTTAACCTTAGGTGAATGTCAATAGATTTTTTAAATTTTCTCAGATACTGTCTAAATTGCATATTATGATTATGCCACAAGGCTTTATGACGCTTTTTAAAGTTGGTTCGAATCGGGTATCGCCACTTCACATAAAAACGGTGTACCCTTTTGGGTATGCCGTTTTTATTTTCGTGTATGGCGGTAGAGCCTGCCTTTGCGTTAGCAAAATCAGGTGCGCAAAATTGCCTTAAACCATAGGGAACTCGTTCACTTAAGGTGTGGGCAATTCAACGGAACGCAGTGGAGTCATGCTGTCAGCTGAGAAAAAATCATTTGACTATAATGACTATGTTAGTGTTAATTGTCTTTGGCTGTTATAATAATTTCCGCCCGTTCGACGTTGATGCTGTCGGAGTCGAGAAAATAGTTTGTTCTGTCAATAACAGCTATTGATAGGGTGTTCGTTCCGTTTTTAATAAGGCTTCCGTCAACCCTTGCTTTAATTTCCAAAACAGGTGCAGGATTTGAGTTCAAGCAGTTAGCAGTATATATTGCAGGCTGTGGATCAGGCCAAAAAATTTGATGATCCTTGTAGCAATAATCTTCTGAAAAGTCCTCTATCTCTGCTCCATTGAAGAATATTTTAAATTTATCGCAAGAGGATTTTGCATTGGTTATGACAAATCTTATTTCTGCGTTTCTTTCTTTAAAATCTCCGCACACATCAATATTAATATCAAGCGGTGTTTCATCGTTTGGGATAGGTGCGGGAAGGGGGGCGAAAACGTTATTGCCACCACATCCCGTTAAAAACGGATAGCCGCCTTTTCTGTCAGCAACATATTTTAATGCTTTATCC
>JAFTZI010000051.1 GCA_017461055.1 Clostridia bacterium
CCGCTTTAGCGGTGGATGAGTAGTTGTTTAACTATAAAACACCTCATCCGTCACGCTTTGCGTGCCACCTTTCTCGCTGCGGCTCGGTCACATTGTGGCTCTAACACTCACCGAGTGTTATTCACTACCACAATGCCGCTTTGCTACCCACTGGAGAAGGCTATTTGTTTATATTGTACAATCGATTTTCTTAATGCAACAGCCCCTTTCTATATAACAGGGCGACACCTTGTTACAGTTCAAACCTTCTTTCGCCCATAACGATTTCTATCTTGATAGTCTTGGCATATTTATCATTGCGATAATGCTTAAACTCTTTTAGAATGTCCATCATTATTTTCGCTTCTTCTCCAAATTTTTGTTCTACAACTTTGAATCCAATAATTTCAATGTGTATCGGTCTGCCAACCATATCGATTAAACAGTCCCAAAAAGCATCCCAATTACAGCCATAATAATCAGGAAATTCAAGAGCCTCCTGTATTATCTTGTGCATTTGTATGTAATATTCAACCTTTGAAAAATCTATTGTATATAAATCTTTATATTGGTACATAAAGCCTCCTATTATGTAATCTCATAAAATGTTTTATAATGATCGTATGTAACAAATATCAGTCCGTCGTTGGAGTATAGTATTCTGTCGTTGTTCCTGTACCCTCCATCGTAATTTATATCAGCTTCATACCAAATTCTACCACCCGTCGTGGGAAGTTTTCCATCTCTATTTTGATATATACTTCCCCCAATCATTTTTCCGGGTAAAACCTTATCAAGATTTCCTCTCCAATTAACCCATCCGGCATCTTCAGCATCTTCCCTCGAAACATAATAGTCTGGCAATTTCTGAAATGTTTTCAAATGCGCATCCGCTCCGTTTAAACCTAAATTAGTTGCAGTACCGCTTGCTTTAGTCCTCATTGGAACATAAACACATTTGCAGCTTGGATGTGCATAAACCTCATATTGCGTGTTTAAAATAGTTATTCTAACTATCTTCCCATGCTGCTTGACACAGTGCACACACGTTGTTATAGATAGAACGGACATCCAATTTGCCCAATTTGAACTATCGCCCATTAAATTTCTATCTTGAAGAATTGTATGTATCATTTGTCCTCCTTTATTATACTGTCTTTTTTATAAATTGTCAATTATTCCTTAACTCCACACTCAACCATAACCTCCTTTTGCACATCAATTGTATTTTAGCACAGAAAAACCGGAGTCACACGGTACACTTTGATAATACATAATACGAAAAAGTGGGCTGCCGCAAACGCGACAGCCCACTGTGCTTTTTATTTAGTTATTAAAAGAATAGCTTTGAAAGATCAATTAGATAGTCTGCACCAACTGAATCACCGTGGTTCTTTTCCACAACTGAAATTTCGCCGGATGCAGCTATAACGTCATTTACTTCTATCTCTGTTTTTTCAAGCGTTGGAGTTACATATTTCATTTTACATATCTCCACTTTTTGGCTAAACGCAACAGCCCCTGCCAATTCCTCATAAGGAAGCTTGGCAGGGGCTGTTATTTATTGGTTTTATGCTTTAAAGAAGGTGAATTGGCATTTCTCCGCCGATGTTAATGTAGCCCTTTTCCTTGTCTAAGGGCTTTTCCATAACCCTTTCAAGAGTGTTAACGGGAGCTAAGCTTGGCTCGCTTTCCATACTCTTTTTGGGGGCAGAGGTTGATTTTTTGGTTGTTGGCTTTTTAGGCGCTGTCGCCTTTGCCTGTGCTTTTGTCGGCGCTTTGTCTGATGCGGTTGGTTTTTTTGCTTTTGGCATTTTCTCCTGTGTCGGCGCGCTTGTTTGCACCGATGTGCTGTTTTCCATATCGGGAGCTGATGTTTTTACCTTTGAATAACCGTCATTGGTAATTCTTTTTATGGCATTTTTACCTATTGGCATATTCTACTATCTCCTTTGCAAGCATTTTATATTCGATGGAGCTTCTTGAGTATTTTTTGTAAGCAACAACTGGCTTACTGTTGTCCTGCGACCACTCAATAGTGCTGTCTACTCTTACGTAGTTTTCAAAAACTCTTACGTCCTCTGTTTCCTTCAAGGTTTTTAATGTTTCCTTAAAGTAGGTTTTTCTCTCGTCTGCCTTTGTTACCATAATTCCCATAATGCTGAGACGAGGCGATATTTCGCCAACCTTATTTATAAAGTCAAACATATTGGCAAGTCCGAAAAGACCCCAAGGGCTTGCCTCAACAGGAATAACCACATAATCGGAGGCGCACATAATGTTCATTACCCAGCCGCCTAAGGTGGGCGGGGAGTCGATTAATATGTAGTCATAATAGCCGCGCGCTCTTATTGGCTCCAAGCATTTTCTTAATATAAATTCTCTTTGCCATTTTGAAAAAAGGTCAAATTCCACGGAGCTCATAAGTGAGGTTGAGGGTATTATATCAAGTCCCTCATAATCCGTTGACACAACGAAATCGGACAAATCCTTTTCCTCTTTTATGGCTGTGTATATATTCCTGCCTCCGCTGGCATACTCAAGAGCTTTTTCCTCCTCAAAGAAGGAAAGGGTTAAGTTCATTTGCATATCTCCGTCTATCATAAGCACTCTTTTGCCCATCATCGAAAGGGCGCAGCCTATATTGGAGCAGCTTGTGGTTTTTCCGCTTCCGCCTTTATTATTCGCAAACGCGATTATTTGGGTTCTGCTCATTTTCGCATAGCCTCCTTACAGTAAACCAAAATGTTCACTTGTTTTCGTCACTGATTTTTTTGAAATCCTCGTCATCCTCGGCAAGAAATTCTATAAGGGCATCAATTCCCTGCCCTGTATATGCGCTTACAGGAAATATTTTCTTACAGCCCGCTAGCCTTAACCATCTTTCTACTCTTTCGGGGTTGGCATCTGGCTTGTCTATGCCTGTAATAATGCCTACAACCTCTCTGTTTACAAGGCTTGTAATACAGGGAGAGAAAATCGAATAGGGCTCGTTTGCCGAAAGCACAAGACCTACAACGTCCGCCTCGTAAGCATAAAGCGCCAAGGCTCCGCTTGTTTGTCTTAGCTCCGTGTACTCACCTGGAGTGTCGATTACGGTGTCAAGATAGTTAATGTATTGGGTTTTATAGTAATGTATATCTTCCCCATTCAGCGCTTGAGTTAAGGTGGTTTTACCTGCCGCAACTCTGCCTATTAAAATAATTTTTTTCATTATGTTCTTGTTATTTCACAGCAAACGTAGAAGAGCTTATTTGTGAAGTACTCTCTTATTGCAGAGAAGGCAGACTCCACGCTTGACACGCTTCCTGTGATAATTAAGGTTCCTGTAAATCTGTCAACAAAGCCTATATCGGCGCCTGAAGCCTTTATGGCAATATCAGCGGCAATTACCGCGCTTTCCGCAGGTGAAACGGTTAAAACACCGATAGCGCTTCTTGTATAGTCGGTCTTTGGGTCAAGTCCAAGCTTGGTGTAAAGCACGTCATCGGGATTTGCAATTATATGGCAAAGAGTTATCTGCTTACCCGGTACTAACTCCTGCACTATTCTCATATTTTCTTTAAGCTCCATTGTTAGCCTCCAATTTTACATTTAAGTCCCGAGGTTTCAGCCACGGACAAAAGATATTCCATTTTTTCCTTGCTCGGCGGTTCTATTTCCTTTAAGGAATAGCTTCTGCCAAGCCCTGCATACTTGTCCATACCCAATCTGTGATAGGGTAACAGATGATGCTCGCGCACGCCGGGCAGAGCTTTTGCAAAATGCGATATTGCTCTTATCTCCTCGGCTGTGTCGTTAAAGCCCGGAATTACGGGAGTTCTTATTATAAGCTCCACTCCGCTTTCTGCTATTCTCTTGGCATTTTCAAGTATTCGCTCGTTGCCAACCGCGGTATATTCCTTATGCTTGTTACTGTCCATATGCTTTATATCCATAAGATAAAGGTCAAGATAAGGAAGTATTTTTTCTATTTCCGAAAAGGGGGCTGATGATGCTGATTCTATGGCTGTGTGAAGTCCTTCCTCACGACAGGCAATTAAAAGCTCTTTTGCAAAATCCGCCTGACAAAGAACCTCACCGCCCGAAAGGGTTACTCCCCCTCCGCTTCTGCGATAAAAGGGCAGGTCAGATAAAATTTCGGGCATAATGTCTGAAACGCTTACCTCTTTGCCAACTGTTTTTATTTTGTCCTTTTCAATTATGGTTTCAATTTCCTTGCTTTGAGATTCGGGATTACAGCACCAGGCGCATCTCATATAGCAGCCCTTAAAAAAGACAATTGTTCTTATTCCGGGCCCGTCGTGGATTGAAAAGCGTTGAATATTGAATATTCTGCCCTTTACGCCTTCGTGCATAATTCTCCCTCCTTTTTTAACGTATCTTAAGGCAAAGGCTTACCAGCCCTGCTCTGTTCTGTTAATAATATCGTCCTGTAATGAACGTGAAAGTGTTGTAAAGAGTGCGCTGTAGCCTGCAACTCTAACCACTAATGTCTTATATTTTTCGGGGTTATTCTGCGCGTCTATCAAGGTTTCCTTAGTTACAACGTTAAATTGCACGTGCATTCCCTTTTGGTCAAAATAGGAACGGATGAGCGCAACGAATTTTGTAAGTCCGCTCATACCCGCTAAGGCTGACGGATGGAACTTTTGATTAAGAAGTGTTCCGTTTGATGCAACGCATTGCTCAAGCTTGGCAACGGAATTTGCTGTTGCGGTAGGACCCTTTACATCTCTGCCCGATGCAGGACCTATACCGTCTGCAAGTGGGGTATATGCAAGTCTTCCGTCAGGTGTTGCGCCTGTGCTTGCTCCTAATGGAACATTTGCCGATACGGGATAAAGTCCTGCCTGGAAAATACCGCCGCGTGGGTTTTTGTACTTTTCAACCTCTTTAGTGTAGCTGTTTGCAACGTCACGGGCAAACATATCTACATCGTAAATATCGTTTCCGTATTTGGGAGTTTCCTCCTCGATTAAGCGCTTAATTTCCTTATATCTTGCCTTGTCGGCTGAGGAAAGTGAGGTTTGATTTGTTACCTCATCGTAAATCATACGTATAGCGTTTTCGTCTACATTTACGCCTTGACGTACAAGCTCGGTGGCAATTTCGGTAGTAAGCCTTTCCGCTGCCGGACCTCTTACTCCGTAGCCGAAGTTTGCCTTTAAAGCCTCCTTAAGCTCTGTTAAGGTAAATCTCTTTTCCTCAAATACAAGCTTTTTAATAGCTATAAGACCGTCGGTATTATTTGCTATACCAAAGCCCTGCGGTCCTGTGAAATTGTATATAGCGCCACCCTCCTGTAAGGACTTTCCTCTGCCTATGCAGTCCTCTACCATACAGGACTGGAAGGGTAAGGGACATCTTACCGCGTGCGCCATATCTATGGCATTATTGGCATTTACAAGCAGCTTTATCATATAGCTTTGCTGAGTCTTATATGCGTTATAAAACTCCTCAAAGGTTTTCATTTCAGATACATCGCCTGTATCGGGGCCTATCTTCTTGCCCTTATCGTAGCCGTTTGAGAAGGCAAGCTCCATAGGACGACACATATTGAAGAAGGCAGCATCGTGCCAGCCATCTGTTTTTCCTGCCTTTTGAGGCTCAACGCATCCGATTATGCAGTAATCTCTTGCATCCTCAAGAGTAAGTCCTCTTGACATAATAGACGGAATGATTATTTCGTCGTTATAGTAAGCAGGCAAGCCTGTGCCAAGTCTTGTAAGGGCTGCCGCCTTAATGAGCAAGGGCTCGGGTGAGCCATTCCATACTCTTATGGAAATAGACGGTTGAGGAAGGGGAACGTGCATAGCCGCCTCAATGCACATATATGAAAGGTCATTGGTTGCATCCATTCCGTGAATATTCTGTCCGCCTACGATAAGGTTTTGGAACATTCCGTAGCCTGCAAAGCCGTCTGCGCTGGCTGCGTCTCTTACCTTGTTTATATCGTTGAATTTTACCCAAATGCAGTCTATAAGCTCCTGCGCCTTTTCGTAGGTGATTACTCCTGCATCTATATCTTTTTTGAAATATGGGTACATATATTGGTCAAATCTACCGGGAGAGATAGAGTGTCCGCTTGATTCAACCTGTAAAAGAAGCTGAATAAACCAGAATGTCTGGCAAGCCTCGTAGAAGCTTGTTGCGCCAAACTCGGGAACTCTTGCGCAGTTGCGAGAAATTGTTTCAAGCTCGCGCTTTCTTTCGGGGTTTAACTCCTTAGATGCCATATCACGCGCTAACGCGCTGTATCTGCGAGCATAATCTATTACCGCTTGACAGCTTTCGATTACAGCATTAAGAAAATTACTTCTTGAAACGTAGTCACCGTCTGATACCTCAAGCTTTGAAAGAGCCTCCTCTGCCTCGGCAATAATACCTCTGTAACCGATTTTCATAACCTTTGCGTAATCTACGCAAACGTGTCCTATTCCGTTATAAAAATAGTTGCCGGGTGTGAATACAGAATGCTCCGTAAATGCTTCATATGCTTCGGGGGACATATTTGCTTTTGCAAGGTCGGATGTGGTTTTACCGTGCCACCAAGGGAATATTTCGCGAAGCTCCGCCTTTGTCTTTTCGCTTATGTAAAACGGGTCGGCGCTTCTTTCGGCAACTGTGTCAAGCTCGGAAAGGAGCCACTCGTATGAATATTCAGGGAAAACCTGACAGCCACGAGGCGCTACCGTTGCGCTTCCTACAATAAGCTCCCCATCTCTTATAACTATGGGTATGTTTCTTAAAATGTGAGCAAATGCGGCGCTTCTGCGCTTGATTATGGGAAGGCTTTCGGTCATCTTGTAGCTTTCTGTTACAAGCTTACCTCTTGCAGACTCAATCTCGGGCATATTTTCGTAAAGATTATCTACAAGCTTTTGTATTCTTGAGCTTTTTTCAATTATGAATTTAATATTTTCCATAACCATTCTCCTTACATTTGCTTCCATAGCTCCTCGTGCGGAGCCGCTATTACTGTGTATGAGGAAAGTGTAGAAACGCTTTTTGCGTAATTTGCGCCTGCCTCGGTTGCCGCTGTTACGTCTCCAACCTCGCCTGTGAGCATTACTACGCCCTTACCGCCCATTCCTCTTGATACTCTTAAATCGTATATTTCCACCTTTGCGGTTTTTACCGCTACATCGGCAGCCTTAATTGCGCTGGCGGCGGAAAAGGTTTCTACAAGCCCTAATGAGCCTGCTCTTACGCCTGTTTGGGTGCCGAAAAGAGCCTTGATAACCTGCTCATCTATTCTTCCCATAACAGATGAATCTATAACGTAGCCGTCAAATCTCTTGTTTACATGCTCAACCGCTACACTAACGTCAGATATTGAGCCTGTAAGCACAATTTCGTACTTACCGGGGCAGGATGGATGAGATGACACCATTTCAATGCCTGCGCTCTTAAGCGCCGCATCCGCCGCCTCAACACCCTTAGGTATGCTTTTTAATTCAATAACGCCTATAGCCTTATACATTTTTATCTTACCTTATCAATTATTATTTTATCATTTCCAAGTGTGATGCTTCCTGCAATTGATGCGTGCTGAGGCAAGGAAAGTCCGTTTCCTGCCTTTGCAATCAAGTCACCCTTACAAACATTATCACCGTCTTTAACTGCCGCAACGCTCGGCGCGCCTATATGTCTTGAAAGGGGAATTTCCACTCTTTCAAAATCATTAATTTCACCGCCAAAGTCTGTAGCCTTATCAAAGTGAGTAATCCCTTGGGCACTCATCCATTTTGTATATGGAATCATCCTGTATTCTCTTTCATCCCTTACGCTGTATTCTCCGCGCAGATTAAAGCGAAGCTTGTTTTTGCTAAGCAGACCTTTATAGTTTTCTATAACTGCTCTTGGAGATATGCCTTGACTGCAAGCAAGGCTCTCGCAAATTCCGCATCCGCAGCAAAGTGTGGCGCTTAATACCATTTCGGGAATAACCTCTGCTACTCCCATCGCTGTTCTTACCATTTTGTGAGGCTCTAAGGGATAGCCGAGCATATTTCTTGGACACATATCGGTACATCTTGTACATTGACAGCAGGCTGTTTCTGCTCTTGCTACTGCCATTTTTACATTCATTTTCTTTGAAATAACTGCCTGTGTGTCGTCGGGAAGAATAATTATTCCCTTGGTGGTTTTGGTTATTGCATATGTTGCGGGATTTATTATTTTACCCATTGAAGGGCCACCGTCAAGAACCGTGTAGCCTTCCTTAAGCTTTATATCAAGCTTTTTAAATATGTCTGCAACCTTAGCTCCTATGGGTACTTTTATTACGGTTGGATTTTCCAAGGCTCCGCCAACGGTCAGCCATTTTTTTGTTACAGGCTCGGAAAATCGTACTGCTCTGCCAAGGTTATACATAGTTTCCACATTGTAAACTATAACGCCCTCGGTAATAGGTAAATTGCCCGGCTTTACAAGTCTGCCTGTTGCTTCGTATATGAGCCCAATTTCGTCGCCTATGGGGTAAACGTTTGGCAAAACCGTGACAAAGATGTTATCTGCAAGCCTTTGTCCGTTTACCATACCGAGAGAGGTGGCATTGTGCTCCTTTATGGCTATGATAGCCTTATGTATGCCTGTGTGTGAAAGCACTGCCGAAATTCCCGAAAGAACCATAGTAAGCTCATTTTTTAAAATAACGTAGTCTGTGTACAAAAGCGGCTCGCATTCAGAGCCATTGATAAGGAGGAGGTCTGCCCCCTCCGCAAGCTTAGCATAAGAGGGGAACCCTGCTCCTCCGGCACCTACTATGCCGAATTTTTGCATTAAATTTTTGAGTTCCTGCATCTTTTCACCTTTTAGTCAACTATACCTACTATAACCGCATCCGCAGGACTGCTTGTGTTATGAAGAGCAAGCCTTGCAGAGCTTCCTGTTGTAATAAGAACGATTTCGCCAATGCCTGCGCCCACAGAGTCAATAGCGATTATAAACTCGTTTGTAAATTCTCCGTTTTTAATAAGCTGAACCTCCATAAACTTACTGCCTACCAAGGATTCCTGCTTTCTTGTGGAAACTATGTTTCCTCTGATAATTCCCTTTAACATTCCTCTTACCTCGCAATCGTTACTATAAAACCGTTTCCAATTCCTGCTGCATTTGCGTCGTCTGTGTCAACGTGCATTTCCAAACGGAAGTCCTTATGTACTCTTACCTGAACGTCAAACCATCTTGTAGGACGCTTTCCGTTTACGTCTATGTCCACGTAATCACCGTCTTTAACGCCAAACTCCTCTGCCTCGGCGGGTGACATATGAATATGTCTGTTTGCAATTATACAGCCCTCATTAAGCTCAACCACACCCTTTGGCCCTACTATTCTTATGGGGGCAGAGTCCTTTATGTTGCCCGACTCACGAACAGGGGGCTTTACCTTAAGAACATAGGAATCTGTTGCAGATATCTCAACCTGAGATGCTTTTCTTACAGGGCCGAGAACTCTTACATTTTCAATAGGTCTCATTGACGGACCTATAATGGTGAGAAGCTCCTTGCAGGCATACTGTCCCGGCTGAGAAAGCTCCTTCATTGGAGTAAGCTCGTAGCCCGCGCCAAAAAGAGTTTCTAAATCAGCCCTTGAAAGATGTATGTGTCTGTTTGAAACTCCGATAGGAATTCCGCCTGTCTTGTTATCTGCTGTATTTGTCTGGCTGTTCATTTCAAGAATGGCGCGTCTTACCATTTCAGCTATTTTTTCTGTTGAAATATCCATTTTTATATCCTTTCTTTAAATCCTGCTTCGTACTGCAAAAAAGCTCAACTCCTTTGTGTTAAGCCCTTTTGCAGTACCCAAAGGGCACAAATGCCCTTTGGATGCTGTGAAAATTTCCACCGTCTATTGTTGCAAGCCTTGTATATAACAAGGTTCTTCTTAGTAGATTATTACTTAATAGATGGAAGAAGCTTCTCAACGTCTGCGTGAGGTCTTGGAATTACGTGTGTTGCAATAACCTCACCAAGTGAAGTTGCAGCTGCGCTTCCTGCCTCAACTGCTGCCTTAACTGCACCAACATCGCCGCGTACCATAACGCTTACGAGTCCGCTACCGATTTTTTCGCTACCGATAAGAACTACGTTTGCAGCCTTTACCATAGCATCAGCAGCCTCAATTGCAGCTACAAGACCTCTTGTTTCTACCATTCCGAGTGCTTCCATTTGTAAATCCTCCTGTAAAATATTATATTTTTTATTTTTTATTTCAAAGCCTAAACTTTAAAAATCTTTATCAGCCCGTTGTTAAAAATTTCATAACATCGGGGTGCGGGCGAGCTATAACCTCGCAGCACTTGACGTTTCCTACCTTGCTAGCTTCTGTAGCACCTGCTTCAAGCGCCGCCTTCACTGCGGAAACCTCGCCTTCAACGACTACTGTTACCAGTCTGCCGCCGAGACGTTTTTCCACGTGAATAAGCTTAACATCGGCAGCCTTTACCATAGCGTCAAGTCCTGTGATTGCGGCTACCATAGCCTGCACTTCAAGTAACGCTATTGCCTTCATAATGCAAATTCCTTAAATTATTTAATAATAGGAAGAAGCTTTTCAACATCTGCGTGAGGTCTTGGAATTACGTGTGTTGCAATAACCTCACCGAGTGAAGTTGCAGCTGCGCTTCCTGCCTCAACTGCTGCCTTAACTGCTCCTACGTCGCCGCGTACCAACACGCTTACAAGACCGCTACCGATCTTTTCGCTGCCGATAAGAACTACGTTTGCAGCCTTTACCATAGCATCTGCTGCTTCAATTGCGGCTACTAAGCCTCTTGTTTCTACCATTCCTAATGCTTCCATCATTGTTTTGTTCTCCTTATAATTTATTATCTTAATTTATCTTTTCCAAGAGCCGAGAGACGGGCAAACCACTCAATGTCCTCGCTTTGTCTTGCTATCACCTTATGAGTGATATACAATTCTCTTTTTTCAGCCTCTGCCTTGCCTACCAAAATCGCTGCTTCAACTGCGGCGGCAGAGCCTTCAATTTTTATAGCCATAACAAGAGGAACTCTTGCAGAGTCACCGCCGGCGGGCTTGTTTTTATCAATGGCAACCACGCAAACATCAGCTGCCTTAGCCATAGCGTCTGCTACTACTATTGCGGTAGCAAAGCCATAGACCTCAATCATTCCAAGAGCCATAAGCTAACTCCTATTCATTAACGTAGCATATCTTAATGCCCTGCTGAGAAACGTTAACCTCCATAGCCTCATTAAGCTTATCAAGTGGGAATGTATGAGTTATAAGCTCCTTAATCGGAATGTTCATTTCTCTTGCCTGACGAAGAAATGCCATAGTGGTTGGGTAATCGTCTGCGCTGTAATCCCAAGAGCCAACAACGTTTATTTCCTTGTTGCACATAGCGAAGTGAGGATTGATGGTATACTCTCCGTTGTTAACGAAGAAGCCCATTTCACACATTCCGCCTCCGCGACGGATATACTCATAAATATCCTTAGCCGCCATAGGTGCGCCTGTGCATTGGAATGCAAAGTCTACGCCTACGCCGTTTGCAACACTTTTAACGAGATTAACTCTTTCCTCAAGTGAGGTTATTTCCTTGAAGCTGATAACAGTCTTAGCTCCTAACTTCTTTGCCATTTCAAGTCTTTTCGGTGTACCGTCAATAGCTACGATGTGGTTAACACCCGCTGCTCTTAAAACGCTTATCATAACAAGGCCGACAGGGCCAAGTCCCTGAACTAAAACCTTGGAGTTGAAGTTAATAAGACCTGTGGTATTGGCTCTCTTAAGCGCATGCACGCAAACGCAAGCAAGCTCAAGAAGCATTCTCTCCTTTAGGTCAAGGTCATTTACTACAAAGTAGGTTGAGCCCTTGCCGCTGATAAGAAGATGCGTAGCAAACCATCCTGTAAGAGGATTTGCATCACTGTGTGGAATCAGTCCGAATACGCCCTGCTTATCGCAGAGGTTAGTGTTAGCAGGCTTGTTACGGCAAACAAAGCATTCGCCGCAGCTGATAACAGAGGTAACGATTTTGTCACCAACCTTTATAGGATTGCCAGCAGTATCAGCCTTTATATTTTTACCAAGAGCAATTATTTCGCCTGTTCCCTCGTGACCGAGAGTTACAGGGATTATTCCGAAAGGATCGCCCTTCCACTCGTGAACGTCGGTTCCGCAAACTCCGCAGCCCTCAACCTTAACGAGAATGTCGTTGTCTCCAACGGTTGGAATCGGAAATTCCTTAACCTCGATTTTCTTAGGAGCTGTGAGCATTGCCACCTTGGCAGTAGCTGGAACCTTTGCGCTTGTTCCGCTTGAGGATGGGGACATTTCGCCAAGAATTTTGCGAACTATGCTCTCTACCTGTGATGATGAAATGTTCATTTCTTTTTCCCTTCTTAGTCAAAATTTAGATTATTCTGAAGCTTTCCGCAAGAACGCAACGACGCAGTCTTGTAAAGCTCCTTGCACTTGTAATGCCCTCGCCTGTAGGTCCTGCTATTGTAAAGGTGGTATGTCCCTCTCCGCCAAAGCCTATGCCTGCATAGGATGGGGCATTCTTTACAAAAATAGTAGTTTCAACAGCTCTTGCAAATCTTGTGAGATTGTCAATATTCTTTGAGTGCATATGTGCTGTGTGACGGTTACCGTGCTCTGCCTTTACAGCAAGGTCGATAGCCTCGTCAATGTTTTTAACTCTTACTATAGGAAGAATAGGCATCATAAGCTCGTGCTGAACGAAATCGTGCTCGAACGGAGCTTCGCAAATAATACAGCGAATATCGTTGCCTACATTAATACCGATTTTTTCAAGCAACACCTTAGCGTCTCTGCCAACGCAATCACGATTAACGGTTTTTGCGCTTATGCCTGTTTTTGGATTTGTTTTTTCAACAAGAACAACCTTGGCAAGCTTGTCAGCCTCTTCTCTTGTGATAAGGTATGCACCGTTTGCCTTCATAGCTTCAATAAGCTCGCTTGCTATGTTGGCAAATGCAAATACCTCCTTTTCCGCTATGCACGGAAGATTGTTATCAAAGGTACAGCCATCTATAATGTCCTTGCCTGCCTTCTTTATGTCAGCAGTATCGTCGACGATAACAGGAGGGTTTCCCGCACCTGCGCCAATTGCCTTCTTTCCGCTTGAAAGAACGCTCTTAACAACGCCAGGACCGCCTGTGCAAACAAGAAGCTTAATTCTTGGGTCCTTATACATAATGTTAGCAGTATCAAGAGTAGGCTTTACAACCGAGGAAACAAGAACCTTCGGTCCGCCTGCCATAGCACTTGCGCGATTAATAAGGTCCACTGCATAGTTAGAGGTTGCAATAGCATTCGGGTGTGGGTTAAATACAACTCCGTTGCCCGCAGCTATCATTCCTATACTGTTACAAATAACAGTTTCGGACGGGTTTGTGCTTGGGGTTATGCTTCCTACCACTCCAAAGGGAGCCATTTCGGTAAGGGTAAGACCAAAGTCACCTGTTTTTACCTGTGGGGCAATATCAGATGTGCCGGGGGTTTTATCTGCAACAAGCATATGCTTTGCAGTTTTGTGATCCACTCTGCCCATTTTAGTTTCGCCAACACCGATCTCCGCCATTATAGGCGCTTCCTTTCGGCAAAGGTCACGGATTACTCCGATAACCTTTTCTCTTTCGTCAAGAGACATTGCACGAATTGCTTTATAGCCCGACTCGGCAGCATCTATGGCATCATTCATATCGTCGTAAACGCCGATGAATTTTTTACCGTTATAGCCTGCGCCGCAATATTCGCCCTTGGTAGCAGGAGAGTTACCCTTAAGCCCCTTCATAACCGAAGCTACGATTTGCTCAATCTGCGCTTCTGTCCAATTTATAGCCATAATAAATCTCCTTTGCTTTAGAGATTATTTTCCGAGAGCTGCAAGAACTCTGCGTGTAATTTCAGAAACGAGCTCCTCGTTTGCATCGCACTTGCACTCTTCTTCACCGTAATCAATACCAGGGTGACGTCCAGGCAAGTTCATTTTCTTACGAAGGTCCATAAGCTTCTTAAGCTGGTCGTTAGGAATTTCGTGAACTGCGCCAAGCTCCATAGCATACTTACAAATCTTTGCGTTGAACTCAACCTCTTCCATTACGAACATAGCCTTTTGAAGGTTGAAGCCTACTGTTAAAGCACCGTGGTTCTGAAGAAGGAATGCGTCGTGGTTTTCGATATATGGCTCAAGTGAGTCAGGAATTTCCATAGTGGAAGGAGTACCGTAAGCACAGGTAGGAACCTCACCTATTGTAAGAACTGCTTCAGGAAGAATGTACTGGTCAAGGTCGATGCCTGCAATTGTAAATGCTGTTGCTATTGGTGGATGCGCGTGAACTACTGCGCCAACGTCAGGACGCTTTTGATAAACACGCATGTGCATTTTGATTTCGGATGAAGGGTTAAGCTTGCCCTCGATTTTGTTTCCGTTTCTGTCTACCTTGATAATCATATCAGGAGTAAGAGCACCCTTTGATACGCCTGTTGGAGTGCAGTAATACTCATTTTCGCTAACCTTAACGGAGATATTACCGTCATTTGCGGCAACAAATCCAAGGTGGTAAAGCGCGTGGCCGACTTCGCAGATTTCCTTTTTAATTTCGTAAGCTGATTTCATTTTTTCTTTTTCCTTTCGAATTATATATAAATTTTTTATAAGCTAATAATTATTTTACAAGGTTGTATGTATCGAGGGCTATCATATATTCCTCGTTAGTTGGAATTGCAAAGGTTCTAACCTTAGCACCGGGCTTAGTAATTTCAACCTGTACGCCTCTTTCGCTTTTCAGATTTATCTCGCTGTCAATCTCAATTCCGAGATAGGACAGGTCCTTGCAAAGCATTTCTCTTACAACTCCGTCGTTTTCGCCAATGCCCGCAGTAAATACAAGTGCGTCAAGTCCATTCATTTCAGCTATGTAAGAGCCTATAATCTTCTTAACATAGTGAACTAAAATGTCCATAGCAAGTCCTGCCCTTTTGTTTCCTGCGTTTTGCGCCTCCAAAACATCTCGACAGTCACTTGACACGCCGGACACACCTAAAAGTCCCGATTTTGAATTAAGAAGCTTTTCAGTTTCATCGGCTGTAAGTCCTTCCTTTTTCATTATATATGTTACAACAGTTGGGTCAACGCTTCCGCTTCTTGTTCCCATAGGAACACCCTCTTGCGGGGTAAAGCCCATTGATGTATCAACCGCCTTGCCACCTATGCTTGCTGTAATGGATGAGCCATTACCCAAGTGACAGGTAATCACCTTTGCATCCTTTTTGCCTAAGATTTCCATTGCCTTTGCACACACAAATCTGTGTGATGTTCCGTGGAAGCCATAGCGACGGATTTTATACTTTTCATAAAGCTCATAGGGAATTGGGTAAATATACGCCTTTTCCTCTACGGTTGAGTAATAAGATGTGTCAAACACTCCTACGTGCGTAACGTTTGGCATAACGCTTTTGCAAGCTCTTATTCCGCTTATTGCGGGCGGACCGTGAAGCGGGTTGATTTCAACTATGCTTTCAAGATATTCAAGCTCCTTTTCGCCAATGATGCTTGACTCACGAAGAAGCTCTCCGCCGTGAGCAACTCTGTGTCCCACAGCGCTGATTTCGTCAACGCTTGAAATTACTCCAAGCTGGCTGTCACACAAAATTTTAAGCACAAGCTCAATTGCTGCCTTATGGTCGCCAAGGCTTGCTTCTGTGTAATACTTTTCTTTTCCGGGACGCTTGTGAGTTATAGCACCGTCAATGCCTATTCTTTCACATATGCCCTTTGCAAGAACATCGCCGGTTTCCATATCGAAAAGCTGATACTTAAGAGATGAGCTGCCGGCATTTACAACAAGAATTTTCATTTCACTCTCCTTTATAATAGTAATGTAGATTTACTCGATTATACGCTTGGATTGAAGCTCCGCTTCGCCCTCGCCTACGCTATGAGCTCTTGCAGAGTTTTGGTAAACGATTTTGTAGCACAAGGCGTCTATAACGACAAGCCTTGAAATGTGAGAATTTAGTCCTAAGGTACTATGTCTCGTTTCCTCCGTATCGGTCAGTAGCAATATATCGCTCTGCCTTGCTATTGGCGAGCGTTCCTTGGAGGTAATGGAGATAGTCGTTGCCCCTCGAACTCTTGCCGCTTTCATAGATTCTACTATATCCTTAGATGATCCCGATTGAGATATTCCGATAACCACATCTCCCTTGATTAGCTGAGAAACCGCTATTGCCTGCATATGCGTGTCGGCATATGCGCTTGAGTTACAGCCTGCGCGCAGAAGCTTGTTGCTTGCGTCCTCCGCAACCTGCGCCGAGGTGCCAAGACCGATAAGCACTACTCTTCGCGCCGACGATATGGCTGTTGCCGCATTTGTCATATTTTCCGCAGAGAGCGTTTTTTTCGTACGTTCAAGAGACATATAAGCATCGTTGCACACCTTTTCAAAAATGGCAAAGCAATCGTCCTCGCTGGTTATCATAGGTACAATAACCTTTTTTTCGTGCTCCTTGGCAAGGGTGATTTTTAAATCCTGATATCCCGTGCAGCCCAGTCGCTTTGAAAAACGGACTATGGTTGCCTCACTGCTTTTGCACTTGGAGGCAAGATCGGTTATGGAATAAGGAAGTAACTCACCTGAGTGAGAAAACAACCAGTCAGCGACTTTCTTCTCGGACCTGCCCATGTCATTATACATAAGCTGAGCCTGTAGTAAAGTCCTGTTCAAATTTTTGCCTCCTTTCCAATGTTTTTGAAAATAATTTTCACTTTTTGCAATTTATCTTTGCACAAATTATACTTTTTTGAAAATCATTTTCAAATATTATGAAAATTACTTTCACAATTCCGATTTTATCACAAAAACAGTCTTTTGTCAATATTTTCCGTATAATTTTGAAAAAATATTTCAAAATCCCATATTTATTTGATAAATTTCCTTTGGTTTTGTGTTATTCGGGCATTTATCATTTTGAAAAAAATTTTCACTTTTTTCAATTTTCATTTTCCAAGTCTTTTCAAAAATGATTTTCATTTGTTCACAGTTTAGACATAAATTTTTGAAAATTATTTTCATTTGCTATTTTGTTGTGTTCTGCGAAAATGAAAATGGCGACAAAAAAGGAACGGATTTTCCCAATACCATTAAGTTAAGAAACGAGCGAAAATAGAAAAAGCACCTATCATTGAGTTAAAACGATGATAGGTGTACTTTTTTGTAAAAATAGGTATGACAAAAAGACAGGTGATAAATCTGTCGAAAAAATATTGCAAA